>DASXTY010000135.1:0-4563 GCA_036505155.1 Polyangiaceae bacterium
ATGGTGGCCGATCCGGTGGCGAAGATGGCCATTACCACCAGGGTTTGTCCCAGGCCGGGCGACCCTATCTGGGTCGAAAGCGGCGGGTAAGTGGTCCAGCCGGCCGAACCGCTGCCCAGGTGGACCAGGAAAGAACCCACGATGCAGAGCAGCGCTAATACGAAGGTCCAGAACGAAAGCATGTTGAGCTTCGGAAAGGCCATGTCCCGAGCCCCCACCATCAGCGGAATGCACAAGTTCCCGAAGGCCCCGATCATCATCGGCGTGATCGCGAAAAAAATCATGATCAGACCGTGCATGGTAAAAATCTGATTGTAGGTCGCCGGTCCGATCACTCCGAAGCCGGGCATCGGTTGCCCCGGGTATCCCCATTGCCACCGGATCATCATGGCCAACGTGCCGCCGAAGGCCAGAAACAACAGGCCCGCCCACAAGAACTGCTTGGCGATGACCTTGTGGTCGGTCGAAAAGACGTACTTGGTGATGAACGAGGTGGGAGCTTCGTGAATCGGCTGAAGGTGTTGATAGGAATCGTGTGCGATCATCTTAGTAATAGTCCTTCACCCAGGGCCAGCCCCAGTGGGCCTCTTCGTCTTTGGGATCCCAGCTGGCTTTTGCGTTGGCAACCGCCTTGTCGAACCAGGCCTGGTACGCGGGCGGATCGAGGATAGTGAGCATAGCCCTCATTTTGTAATGGTGAGTGCCGCAGTGCTGCGCGCATCCGATGTCGAACTCGCCCGTTTCTTTGGCTTCGAACCATAAATGGGTGATATTTCCCGGAACCACGTCGATCTTCTGGCGCAGATTCGGAGCATAGAAGGAGTGGATGACGTCGACCGAGCCCAACTGGAAGATGACCGGCACCCCTTTGGGGATGCGAATGTCGTTGAGCGTGACGATGTCGTCTTCGGTATTGAACTTATTGTCCGGCCCCGGATAGCGGGCATCCCAGGCCCACTGGTGGGCGTTGATTTCGATGCGCACCGCCTGTGGATTGTTTTCGGCACTGCCGAAATTCCAAAAAGCATGGCTCAGGTCGATGACGGAGTTGACGAACAGGTTGCCGTCCACGATGAAGAAGATCGCCGCGGAAATGCCGCACGCGACCATCACCTGCGTGGTCCCGGTTCCATGGTCGTATTCCGCTTTGTGACTCCTGCCGTGTTTTACGATCGCCCCGATCATCAAGGCGACCATGATCACGAACAGAATCCCCACGAAAATCGCGGTGATATTGATCAGCCAGTCGATCCGGTGACCGTCGACCGAAACGTCCCGCGGGTACAGGCCGCCCTCCCGCTGGGGAACCGCCATAGCGGGCTGCGCGAAAGCCAAGGCTCCTAGCAGGGCGCCCCACTGCTTGAGATGCTTCAAAATGTCTTCTCCATGGCCGGTCTCGGGCGCCGACACTGCCTGGCACCGCGACAAAGATCAAGGGCGTTTTGAGCCGAACCGCCCCCTTTAGCCCCCACGAAAGGCTCGGGGCTAGACCATTGCCCTCGGTCGTAAGCTCGGATAGCGTCGCCGAAACGTGTCCGGCTCCGCAAGCGCCCCCCAACGGGAGGCGGTACCAACGCGCTTACGCCGTGCTGGGCTCCTGGTTCAGGGGTACCTGGCCGAGGCGGTCGGCCGGCCGCTTTTTTGGATTTTGTTGATCGCCCTATTGCTCGGGTGGCCGATTTTCCTCTCCATTCGAGCTGCGCGCAATATGCCGCCCCACCGCCCGGTTCTGGGCCGGGTACCCGCTTTTCGCTTGATTGACCAGTACGGCCAGGCATTCGGCACCGACGAGCTCAAGGGGCGGGCGTGGATTTGTAACTTCACTTATTCGCACTGCACACATGTCTGCGACCAAATGATGGCCAAGATGGCGATGCTTCAACATCGCTCGCGAAACCTGGGCACCGCGGTACATCTGGTTACCTTCAGCGTCGATCCCGAGCGCGATACCCCTGCGCAATGGGCAAGCTACGCCGAGCGGCACCGTCCAAGCCGGCGCATGTGGTCGTTCTTGTCCGGTGCGCCCCAACCCGTGCGCAGCTTGTTGAAGAGTTTTCAAGTTGTGGAAGGCACACCACAAAGCCGCTTCGTGCTGGTCGATACCGACCTCCGAATACGCGGTTATTACGACCTGTCCGAGGAAAACGCCGCCAATCTGCTGCTTCGAGATGCGGGGCTACTCATCAATCGAAAGGAATAGGCTAACTCAGCAGCGGTTTCCAGCTGAACTCGAGACGGGCGTGCGCCGCGCGCAGGGCACGCTCAACGTCAACCGCGAGTTCGCCCTGAGCGAAGATGAAGCCGAGATAGCTCGAGCCTTCGGGCAGCGGGCGAACGGCTTCTCCGGGCCGAATGGTAATGGCGACGTCGACCACGCCGGGCACGCTCCGGGCTCCTTCGATTCCGCTCGCGCTCTTCAGCACTCCACCACGGCCGATGGGAATCATCATGACGCCCGCTGCGCCGCTCGCCTCCATCGGAGCCAAGGCTATTCCCACGGCGTGCGCGATCAGGAGCTCTTCGAGATTGCCGGTTACCAAATCCAACGCCCTGGAGCACAAACCTCCGATGGAACGGGCGGCGATTTCAATCAAACGCGCTCCGTCCGAGCCAATGCGGAGCTCGGCGTGAATAGCGCCATGACTCAGGCCGAGGGCGCGCGCAGCCCGTCCCGTAACGTCGATGGCGTCGCGCAGAACGGGCTCGGAATGCCGGGATGGTGTGACATACAAGGTTTCCTCGAAGAAAGGCCCCCGAAGCGGGTCCGGTTTGTCGAACACGGCAAGCATCTCGAATTCTACGCCGGTGACCAAGGCGTCGACCGATATCTCATCGCCCTCGATGTACTCCTCCACCAGCAAACGGAAAAAATCAGGGTCAGCACGCGACGCGCTCGGATGCCGCTCGAGAATCGCGCGCACTCGGGATATGGCCGCCCTGAGCTCGCTTGGAGTATCGGCGCGGATAACGCCTTGACTGCCGGTGAGCATCGTCGGCTTGACCACGCAAGGAAACGCGCTGCAAAAGTTCCCGTCGTTTTCGCCCGGATCGATGCTCCGTATTGCAGGCTGCGGGATACCGGCTTCCGCCAGAAGCTGTCGCAGGAGTAGCTTATCCCGCGCGGCGCGCACCCCTAATGGATTGTTATTGGGAAGGCCAAGCCGCTCTGCAATCAAAGCGGCAATCAACGCCGTAATTTCGTCGGTGCCGAGCGCGCCGTCGCAGCGCCCGGTCGTAGCATCCAGAACTTGCTGCGCGGCCAACGCTGGATCGGTAAAGTCCACACGCAGCGCTCGACAGTCGAGGCGTGCGAAAGCCGCGGGCAGATCGGTGGCCAGGACTAGGTCGACCCCGAGTCGCGCCGCTGCCTGCGTAAAACGCTCTCCTCGGTAGCTGGTCGCGGGCAGCACAACCACCAGGCTTCGGCGTTCGGAGCCGGCAACACGGGTGGCGACGCTTGACATGGGGTCCTGTTGCTGGATGGTACGATGGGCCCCCTGAGGTCGCACGAATGAGCCGTTCTACGCGACTGATCGCTTCCCTATTATTCGGTTCCGGGCTGAGTGCGCTGGTTTACCAGACCGCTTGGCAGCGGATGTTGCGGCTGGTTTTCGGTGCTTCCACCGCGGCGACCGCGGCGGTGCTCGCCATCTTTTTGGGCGGCCTCGGGCTAGGGGCCGCCTACTTTGGAAAACGGATCGAAAAAAGCGAGCGACCACTCTCTTATTATGGAAACCTGGAAGCGGGCGTAGCGCTCGCAGCGGCGCTGACACCGGGCAGCGCCTGGCTCGCGGCGCGCATTTACTTTGGGCTCGGTGGATCGGTTGCGCTGGGCGCCTGGGGCGCAGGCGCCGTGCGGCTGGTCCTGTCCACGATGGTTCTGGGCCCAGCCGTGGTGTTGATGGGGGGGACCTTGCCGGCAGCGGCACGCGCGGTGGAGACGCAGGATGACTTTGCGCGAAGTCGGCTGGCAACCCTCTACGCCGCCAATACCGCCGGCGCCGTAGCCGGGACGCTTCTCAGCACCTTCGTGTTATTCGAAGTTTACGGAACCCGACTCAGTTTGTGGTCCGCGGCGCTGCTGAACCTCCTGGTAGCTTTGTTGGCGCGCCGCTTTGGCCGCGTCGCTGCCCCAGTCCCGGTATCGGAGCCCGAGAGCGCGGAAGATTCCTTCGAAGCGGGTGTTGCTTTCGAATCCCGCAAAGTGCCGGCGGCCCTGGTCTACGCCGTCGCCGCCGGATCAGGATTCGCTTTCTTGAGCCTGGAGCTCGTCTGGTATCGAATGCTCGCGCCGATCCTGGGGGGATCCAGCTTTACTTTCGGGCTAATTTTGGCGGTGGCGCTGGCGGGGATCGGCCTCGGCGGATGGTTCTACGCGCTTCGCGACCGAGGCCGATTCGCAACGCCGTCGCTGCTGGCGATCACGCTGGCCCTCGAAGCGTTGGCCATCGGAATCCCCTTGGCGCTGGGCGACAAGATTGCAATATACGCCGCGTACACTCGCCCGATGGCAGCCCTGGGATTTTGGGCGCTGGTGTTGAGCTGGACATTTTCCACCGCGGT
>DASXTY010000136.1:0-2601 GCA_036505155.1 Polyangiaceae bacterium
GGCGAGGGAGACATCTGTTTCGCGTATGACGCCAGTGTGCTCAGCGGTCAGTCAATCCGGGGCCTGGAGTGGAAGCAACCAGGGGAAAGCGTGCTCTTACACCACGCGACCTTGCAAGCGACATCCGAGACGCGCCCGACCGGCGCTCCCTTCGATTGCAACCCCATGCCGGACGACGCCATCACCGTGCACACCTGGGCGCCGGGACGCGACCAGCTGGTTTTGCCCGATGACGTAGGGATTGAGCTTCCGTCGACGGTTCGGACGCTTATCCTCCAAGCCCACATCATACGGCTCGGCCCTGAAGACGCCGGGCCGGGTACGGTTGATATTTGCCGTTCCGCCTCTCCGCCGGTAAAGGTCGCGGGCTGGCTCGGGCTCAGAGCGACGGTGCCCACCATTCCCCCGATGGCGGATGTTACCAGCACCTCTCGGTGCCGGTTCTCGGCCGCCTGGAGCTTGCTTTTTGACTGGCCGCACATGCACCGAACCGGCGCCACGTTTCAAGCGGCGCTGCTTCACGGGACCGAGCGGACGAGTCTGGTGAATCTCGACACGTGGGATAGTGATCACGAATTCACCTACCCCATCGATCTCCCGGTAGAAGCCGGCGATGCCATCGAGATAAATTGCGGTTTTAGCAATCCGAACGCCACGGAGGTGGTTGCGGGACCGTACGACGACAATGAAATGTGCGAGCTCGGGCTTCTCGGTTGGCCCGGCGCCGGCAATTGTGCGTATGAGTGATGGGCCCGGAGGATTTTAGCCAAACTCCCGAAGCCTGAAGCCTGGAGCCTGAAGCCTGGAGCCCGGAGCCCAGGGTCCATTGACGTAAAGCTTTCCCGGGGTGTACAGGCGTGCGCATGGAAACACTGCGTGTGGGGTTCATCGGTACCGGCGACGTTAAGGAGGGATTTGGAAATCCCGAGGGATTCTTCATGGCGTATTTCCACCATCGCGCATACGCTCGATTGCCGAATATCGAGTTTGCGGCGTGCGCAGACCTGGTGCGGGAGCGCGCCGAGAAGTTCGCCTCTTTCAGCGGCACCAAGGCGGTTTACACCGACTATCGCGAGATGTTGCACAAGGAGAAGCTAGACTTGGTGAGCATCTGCACTTGGCCCGACGTGCATACGGAAATGGTGGTCTCGGCAGCGGAAGCCGGAGTCAAGGGCATCCACTGCGAAAAACCCATGTCCGCCACCTGGTCCGGCGTCAAAAAAATGCTCGAGGTCGCCAAGGCCCGCGGGTCGCGGCTGACCATCAATCACCAGCGCCGTTACGGCGACCCCTTCGTGAAGGTTTACGATGTCTTGAAGTCGGGCGAGCTGGGAACATTGCAGCGGATCGAGGGCGCTTGCCCGAATCTCTGGGACTGGGGAGACCACTTCGGGGACCTGTTTCACAAATACGTGGACGAGGCGCCGGCCGAATGGGCCATGGGACAGATCGACTACCGAACCGGAGACAAATGGTTCGGCATGCCGGTGGAGGACCAGGGGCTGTTTCAGATCCGGTACCAAAACGGCGTCGACGGCTTCATTTTCACCGCTCAGGACTGCTGGAAAAGAGCGCCGCTCTTGCGCCTGCTCTGCACCAACGGGGTGATCGAGCGGCGTTACGAGCAGCCGAACGTGCGCTGGCGCCTGAACGGGGCGCGCGACTGGGAGGCAGCTGAAACGGAAGACCGTTTGGTGGAGGTCAACGTCCACGGGAAGAAAGTGGCGTTCTGGGAGGACAACGCCTTCGAAAAGTGTTTCGCCGACATGGTGGATTCCTTGCGCACCGGGCGGGACTGCCAGATCAAGGCGGAAAACGCGATTCGCGGGCAGGAGGACGTGTACGCTTGTTACGAATCGGTGCGCCGCCGCAGCAAGGTAACCCTGCCCATCGACATCGAAGATCATCCTTTTTTGGACCTCGTCCAGCGCGGTGTTCTCGGCAAAAAAGCCTAAGGAGCCGCAGCATGAGCAACGTCATTCAGTCAGTGTGCGTCGGCTGTTTCACCAAGGACGGCCTTTCCGGCGAGCAAGTAGTGCGCGAGTCGAAAGCCATCGGCTACCAGGCGGTCGAATCGCTGGGCGAGGAACTATGGCCGCTCGCCAAATCCCTGGACCTAAAAATCTCCATGCTCTGCGGCCACTGGCCGCTTTGGGAGGGCATGAACCATCCCAAGTTCCACTCGATCATTGAAAAGTCCATGCTGGATTCCATCGAAAAAGCCGCAAAAAATGGGATCCCGGACGTGCTCTGCTTTTCCGGCAATCGAGACCAGCGCACCCAAGAAGAGCGCGTGCAGGCGTGTGTCGAGCTGCTGAAGAAGCTGGCCGGCCCCGCGGAAAAGAAGGGGGTTACTTTGTGCCTCGAGCTTTTGAACAGCAAGGTGGACCACCCCGATTACGAATGCGACCACACCTCCTGGGGCATCGAGGTTATTAAACGCGTGGGCTCGCCGCGCGTCAAGCTCCTTTACGACATCTACCACATGCAGATCATGGAGGGCGACCTCATCCGAACCATCAAGGATTCGATCCAATGCATCGGTCACTTCCACACCGCGGGTGTACCAGGTCGACACGAAGTGGATGAGAGCCAGGAGAT
>DASXTY010000137.1:0-2159 GCA_036505155.1 Polyangiaceae bacterium
CAACGAACTCGAGACCGGACCTTCGCAATAAGAGTGCTGTACCAAGCGTCAGCAGCACAGCTTGCGCTCGAAACGTCCAGCGCTCTCGAGCCGATGCCGCCGTCCGTCGCGCGGGGCTGGGAACCAGGGCACCGACGGCGGCGATCGCCGCGAAGAAATACAACGCGCCCAGCACCCAGTGAAGGCGCAGCCCAGACGAAACCGACTCTGGTAAGACAGGGGAGGCTACTGACACGACTTCTCGCGCCGCGTGTCCGAGCAAGCTGGTAGCCGCAGCAAGGCCCAAAATTCGTCGGGAAACCGTTTCATCCGCAACGAACGTTAACGAGCTGCTCAACGCTCGAGAGCTCACCAAGCTCCGACATTATCGCACTTCGGCGCGGGGAGCAAGCGACATTGGGCGTTGTCTTCGTTCTTATCGCGTGCCAGTTGTCTTCGTTCTTATCGCGTGCCATTAGTCAAATCCCACGCCCCTTCGGGCCTACCGGATGCACCACGCGTGCGGATCGCGGTCATCACCACTTCATACCCTCGATTCCACGGCGATCCTTCCGGTCATTTTGTTCGTAGCGAAGTCCAAAGTCTGGTTCGAGAAGGTCACGACGTTGTGGTGTGCTGCGCTGGGCGCGGCACGTGTTTGGACCCGGGCGTTACCGTCGAGTGGTGCGAAGATTCGGGTCTTTTCGGTTGGCCGGGTGCGCTCAGCCGTTTGAGGGAGCATCCGGCGCGCGCTTTTGGTGTGACCCGATTCGTGGGCGCGGCCATGTGGACCCTAAGCCGGCTCGGCCCGTTCGACCGGGTGGTAGCCCATTGGATCGTGCCATGCGCCTGGCCAGTCGCGTTATCCCTGAACGCCCCGCTCGAAGTGGTTGCTCACGGGAGCGACGTGCGCCTCCTTTTGAGCTGGCCGCGTGCGTGGCGTCGTTGGCTCATGAATCGGCTGCTCGCACAGGGGGCAAGCTTCCGATTCGTCTCTAGCCATCTTCGCGACCAGCTCACCAGCGTTTCGCCCGCGGAGCTGCGCTTGCGGAGCGTGGTTGCCCCTTGCCCGGTGGACCTCGACGGTGTGCTAGGTCGTCGTGACGCTCGCACCGAGCTCGGCGTTTCGCGGGCGGAGCGGCTGGTGGTGCTGGTCGGACGCCTGGTCACCGACAAGCGCATCCAGGTCGCCCTCAATGCGGCGCTCTTGATCCCGCGCGCTCGCGTGGTGGTCGTTGGTGAGGGTCCGGAGCGCGAAGCTCTGGAGCGGCAGTTTCCGACCGCCGAATTCGCCGGTCATTGTATTCGATCGCGAGCATTGCGCTGGATCGCCGCCTCCGACCTTTTGGTTTGCGCTTCCCGGTTGGAAGGCGCTCCCACGGTCATACGCGAAGCGCGAGCGCTCGGCGTACCCGTGGTCTGTGCCCCTTGCGGGGATGTGGCGCAATGGGCGCGCACCGATCCGGGTATCATCGTTTGCTCCGAATAACTCTACTTTCCTCGCACCAAATAAACGGTGTGCGTCTGGTTCACCACTTCTCGCACCAAGACGTCCACCAGTTCCAGCTCACTGGGATTCAAGTTGGGGTTTCGCGTAACCACCACGAAGTACGTGCGACCGCGCATTCTTTTCATTGCGAAGCGTTCACCCCGTCTGCCCGAGCAGCGTAATTCGAGGCGTTTGGATATTTCCGGCCAGCGATTTTTGAAGCCGTCGTCGTACCTCTGGTAATATCCGGTAGACCAGCAGGTGTAGTTATCTTCGATGACTACGGCCTGCTGTTTGGCATATCGCTGGGGAGTGAGCTGGTAGAGCTCGGTCAGCTTGCCCATCAGCGCGTCGATCTCATAATTAAACGTCAGCGCATATTTTCTGGTGTGATCGCTCCAGCCCAGGGTCAAGCTGGGAAGGACGATCAGGGCCGAGCCGAACGCAACGGCTGCGGCTCGCAGAAGCCGAGGGCGCGCCGGTGCGGCATCCAGCGCGAACATCGCGGGAAACATCAAATAAGCGAGCACGAAGGTGTTGACGCGAAATCCCCCAAGCGGCCAGTAGCCGAGCAGATTGAACGCGATCATCACCATGAGCGGCGCGAAAAAAAGCGTCAGCTCAGTGAAACGCCGGCGATAGAGAAGCCACAGAAGGCCGGAGAAATGTAGAAATACCCAGACTTTGCGGT
>DASXTY010000138.1:0-4734 GCA_036505155.1 Polyangiaceae bacterium
TTGATAGATAGACGTATCCCCGCCCACATCCGAGCAGACGAATCCAAAGCCATTGCCCACAGGGAGGGCGTGGCAGTCGCCGCCCGAGTAAGCGTCCCGCTGAAATGCGACCAGCCTCCCATCGCGCAGGCGCACCCGTCCGAGGGCACCTTGCCGCGCTATGACGGCGGTCAAAGGCGAGTCAGGCCAACCGTGCAACGTCGCCCAACGCAGCGGCTGGCGGCCCAGGGGACCCGGTGTCTTTGCTGGGGCCAGAGCGGGCGGGGGTGGTGCCGGACCCTCCTCATCGTCGGCCGCGTCGTCCGCGCGCGATTTCAAGGCAAGCGCTTCGTTGGAGGTGCCCTCGCTTCCAGCCGGGCGAAACAGCCCGGTTGGCTCGATCACGAACCGAGTTTCTGCCGCCGAAACGACTTCGGAGGATCGGTCGCGCGTCCGTGAGGTGGTTCGAAAACAATCTTGCCCACAGGACAGGAGTAGACCGTACGGCTCTACCGACATGGTTTGGATTTTTGCGACGCCGACCGGGTGCCAGCTCGAGCCCGCGTCGAAGCTTGCCAACAAGCCGCGATAGGGCACTTCGACCGCTCCGACCCACGCATCCCAAAAGCCCATCGCTCCGTAACTCGGAGCCGGGGGAAGCGGTCCGAGGTCCATCACCGCACCGCTCGAAGGGTCGAGAGCTACCGGTCGCGTAGCGCTCAAAGGGACGATGTAAAGCCGATCGAAGCCGCTTATCACCTGTTCTGCCGAGAAATCGAAATTGGCGAGCGGCACAAGCTTTCCAGTCCAGGTTGCGGATTTCCATAGCAAGGTGCGACCGTCCTTGACGCTGTAAAATAGGTAGCCGCTGCCGAGCCTCTCAGGCAGGACCCGCGCCTGCACCGCCGGCGCGGCAGGAAAGAGCTCGTCCGCCTCCTCCAGCGCGCCGTCGGCATGCTCGAGCACTCGCACCCCGTGCACCATGAAGCGACGCGAGCCGTCCACATCCACGTCGGCAGTGCTGCTCGGGGAATCCTGAGGTAAAAAGAGGATCCGCGCTGGTCGTATCGTAACCAGTTGCTGCTCACCCCCAAGCGAGGAGGATTGCCTCGAAGGCTCCTTTGCTGAAAAGCCGCGTCCACAGCTTGCCAGGCCGGCAATCATCGCGGCGGCGAGCAGCGGAGAGCGCGTGCGTGAGCCAACCTTCATCACTCTTAGGTTTGTCGAGCAAGGGCCTTGTGTCGAGGGCGGGCCTCGCGCGGGGCGCGTTATGGGGAGTCGGACGGACCCCCGAGGCTCGGCAATCCGATACCAATCCGAACCCACTTTGTGCATCGATTTTCCGCCGCGAGCACTTAAAGTAGGACGCCGGTGTCCGGTGAGCTTCGTTTGGTCTGATCGTTACGTCGAAGAGTTTCGTCGGGATGGATACGTCATCTTCAGGGGTATCGTGCCGCCCGCGCTGGTCCGGGATCTCAGGCGAGAAGCCCACATCGGCCGAGACATCGCTCGCCGGGAGCGCGGGACACTCGCACAGCGCCTGCATGGGATCGGTCGATACGAAGAGCTCTCCTTTCGGCCCTTCCGCGACTACTTGGACCTACCCGCGCTCCGCGACGCGGTAACCCGCGTTCTGTCGCCGCACCATGCGCCCGGAACTGAGGACATCCTTTCAATTCTCATCGAGCCCGCTGACAAGCCGTGGACCACCGGTTGGCATCGCGACGTCCGCGACACCGAGCGCGCGCCCGAAGTGATTGAGCGCTTTTGGCAGGATTGCTTGAACCTGGATCTCTTCAACCAGGTGAACTGCGCTCTGTACGAAGACTCTTGTACGTGGGTGGTTCCGGGTAGCCACGCGCGACGGGATACGCCCGCAGAGGCCGAGCTTGCCACGCGGTCCCGCATTCCAGCGGTGCCGATTCCGGATCCCACTGGCTTGTCGAACGAGGAGCTGGAGCGCGTTAACCTGGAATATTGCGACCAGTTTCCCGGCGCGAAGCGAATCCTGCTCGATCCAGGCGATTACGCGGTGTACCGAAACATCATGTGGCACGTGGGCAATTACGTGCCCTATCGCATTCGAGCCACCCTGCACGACATGGTCCCCACTCAGACATACCGGGACTGGCTTCGCTGGAAAGCACCTTTCGACGCGAAATGGCGAGCCGCTGCACCTGCGACTCCCAATTGATAGCCTCACTGAAAAAATGCCGCGCGCGTCCGTAAGCGAGCGAGATCCAACCCTCGCGATTGCACGTTGGAGCGGAGGGCTGACACTCGCCCCGCAAGCAGCGGCACGCGAAGAGCCAGGTCGGCCAAAGTCTCGGTAGCAGCCAACTGCACGGCCGCGCCGTCACTCGACCCAGCGAAGACCGGGAAGCCCATCGATGCTCAGGGCGTTTTTCTCTCGTTGGTAGCGTCCAAGCCCGGCTTCGCCCTTCTTTTCGGACCACGCAACCAGCTGCGCGCGTTCGCCCCGGTATTCGTAGAGCGGGACGCCATAGCCACAAGAGTCAGCAATTCGCTCGATGTCGATGCAAATTATCGCTCGTGGCCGCATTTTTGGCAGAAATAGGGTGACGAGCTCTCCGAATTCGGCGTCTTGGGGCTCCACGACCTTGCCCTGCCCGTGCAGCCGTACGATCTTCGGTGGACCGTCGAACGCGCAGAACATGATAACAATCCGGCCGTTCTGCCGCACATGGGCGATTGTTTCGACACCGCTCGCCGGATAATCGATGTATGCGGCCCGCTTCGGCCCGAGTACGCGGAAGCTGTCCAGGCCCTTTGGCGACAGGTTGATGTGTCCACCTGCCCCTGAGGGAGCGGTCGCCACGAAGAATACGTGCTGACGCAGAATGAACTCCCGAAGGGGTTCAGCGATGTCTTCGTACACTTTACCCATAGCGATACTGTAGTACCGATGTTGCGCATAAGAAGGTAGGTCGTTCCACGAGATACCGCGCGTTTCGCCTTGCTCCATGCTGCACGCCGCCGGCGGCGTTATCAGGGCCTACGCGGCCCACAGCGTGCTTGTCACGAGGCCGGCGGCTTGCCCGAGAAGCGCGGCAGGGCGTCGGTGATTTCGTCCCACGGGGCCTTCGAGTCCACAAAAATGTGGCGCTCGGGCCGGACCCCGGGATCGTCGTCGAGCGCGCCCATTGGCACGATTACGAGGGAGCGCGCTAAGTCGCGGTGAGGCAAGCTGGAGCCGCAGACTCTGCAGAAGGCGTGTGTGAAAAACTTCGCGTCCGGCACCTTATACGAAACGACGAGCTCCTCGCCATACACGAAACGAACCCCATCGAGCGACACTGCCATGTTGGTCGAGTTCGCCGTGCCGCGCGCCTTGCGGCAGCGCGAGCAGTGGCAATGGTGCACGCGGATCGGCGCGCCCGTGATCTCGAACGCCACACCGCCGCAGAGGCAGCTTCCTCGGGTGCTCACGCGAAGCCCCTCCTCCGAACGGTGCGTGCGGCAACCGCCTCGAAACTACGCATGGGGCAGTAAGCGGGGGATATCGAATGAAACATTGGCGGGAACCGGGTCGTGACCGAATGTGCGTATCACCTCGGCGGCAGTCCTGAAAGCCTCAGTCTCTTCCGTGTCGACCTCGACCCTCAGGACGAGTACTAGCGCGCGTCTTTCGATCGGTGGGCAAGACAGCATCAAACCCCGAGGAAACCTTGATTCGACATTCCTCTAGAGCCAAAAAAGTCAGAAACCAGCTCACAACGCAGATGTATCGGTGCCCGGCGGCGCCCCAGCAACCTTGCGCATGAGTACTGACTTCCGACGCGGTGCTTGCTCGTGCTTAAAGCTGGGGCATAGTAGGCGGTCCCAGATTCTCGAAAAGGACCGAGCATGACAGTCGTTGCAGTGGCTGGAGCCACCGGTGCAGTGGGCCGGGAAATGCTGCGCACCTTGGAGCGAAGAGACTTTCCCGCAAGCCGAGTGCTCGCACTCGCTTCAGCGCGCTCCGTTGGTAAGAAAATTCCATTTCGCGGCGCGGAGCTCACGGTAGACGAGCTCGGGCCGTCGTCTTTCAAAGGCGTTGACATCGCGCTTTTTAGCGCCGGCGCCTCCGTTTCGCGCGAGTACGCCCCCATCGCGGCCCGAGCCGGCGCGGTCGTGATCGACAATTCCAGCGCGTGGCGCATGGACCTGGACTGTCCCTTGGTAGTTCCGGAAGTGAACCCGTCGGCGCTCGAGCATCGTCCCAAAGGCATCATCGCGAACCCGAATTGCAGCACCATTCAGATGGTGGTTGCGCTGAAACCCCTGCACGACGCGGCACGCATCCGTCATATCGTGGTCGCGACCTACCAGGCGACCAGCGGCAAGGGCCATCCCGCAGTCCTCGAGCTACAAGCTCAGATCCGTGCCATTGTCGAGGGCGGAACGCCGGAAGTTCGCGTGTTTCCGAGCCAGATGGCCATGAACGTGCTCTGCGACTGGAAGCCGGGCCGCGATGACTACTCCGAAGAAGAGTTGAAGATGGTCAATGAAACCCGAAAAATCCTGGGCGATGAGAGCATCGGGGTAAGTCCCACCTGCGCGCGGGTTCCAGTCGAAGTGGGACATTGTGAGGCCGTCCACGTCGAGTTCCATCGCCCCATGACGGCTGCGCAGGCGAAAGAGCTATTGCGCCAAGCGCCGGGCATCGCGCTGGTGGATGCTGCGTATGCGCCGGGCGCAGAGCCCCAGCCCCTGCGCGCCGCGAACACCGATCCGGTTTACGTTGGCCGGGTG
>DASXTY010000139.1:0-4033 GCA_036505155.1 Polyangiaceae bacterium
TCGCGTTTGAAGCTCCCAGGCCTCTTGCACCCGACTCATCGGGAAGGTGTGAGTGATGAGCTTGTCCAACAATCGATGCGACCCCCGGATGACCTCCATCAGCTGAAATGAGTCGCCGAGATTAAAGTGCCAGCTTCCCACCAGAGTTAGGCCTTTGCGAATCATGTCATCGCTCACCTTGATGGCAAGCTCGCCCGCCTCGCCGACGAACGCGACCTGTCCGCGTCGCTTGACGGAGTCGATGAGTAGCCGCTGCGCTGCGGCCACTCCCGAGCAGTCGATGGCCTTGTCCGCTCCTTTGCCGTCGGTAAGGTCGTCAATGCGCTTGACCGCTGCGGTATTATCCCGAGGGTCCACGATTTCATGCGCCCCAAGCTGCTTTGCCAGCTCGGCGCGATACGGATGGCTTTCGACCGCGATAACCCGTGCGCCGCGAAAGACGGCGTTCACCACGCCGCCCAGTCCGACCGGGCCCATCCCCGTGATCACTACGGTGTCGAATTTGTTCACGCCCATCCGCTGCATGGCGCCGAAGGTCGGACCGAGCCCGCAGCACGCCATCGAGCCGTGCTCGATCGAGATATCGTCAGGAATCCGAACCAAAAGATGGTCCGGTTTCAACAAGTATTGCCCGTAAGTATAGTGGCCCGCGTCCGAGCCCGTGACTTTGGCGGCGTTGAACGACTCTCGGCAGAAGATGTAGTCGCCGCGCAAGCACAGCTCGCAGGTCCCACAGCCATAAAGCGGCATGACGACCACTCGGTCCCCGGCTTTGAGATGACCCGACCCCCCGGCAACCATCACTTCACCGGCGGCTTCGTGTCCGAATCCCTGACCTTTGTGACCGTTCGCGAACATTTTGAACTCGGTGCACATCGGCACGACTAGCACTTTGACCAACGCGAAATTTTCGGTGGCTTTCAAATCGGGAACGTCGATCAGCCCTCCCTTTTTCTCTCCAAACATGGCGGCAATTTTCATGGTCCGCGCATTCTAACGCCTTGTCGGCCCCGATCTTTTCAAAAAAGCGACCGGCGGCCCGAAAGCTCACGCGCCCGCAGAAGAGATGGTTGGGTTCGCAGGCGCTCCGACTGAGACCCGGCGCGGCGCCGTTTTCAAGCAGAGAGGGGCGAGAAACCCCTTGGGGCGCGCAGACCCGCTCCACCTCCCCCGGCGGCTGTGGTTTGCTTATCCAATGGAGAAGAGCGCCGAAGACCCTTTCGAGTGGGTCGGCGCGACTATCGCCGGCAAATACGCCATCGATGCGGTGGTGGGGGAGGGAGGGTTTGGCGTGGTGTATTGCGCGCGCCATTTGGGTTTCGAGGAGAAAGTTGCGGTCAAGTGCCTGCGCATCCCCACATCGTTGGTTGGCGCCGACCGCGAGCGTTTCTTTGCGAGCTTCATGGCCGAAGGCCGCCTCTTGCATCAACTGTCCCGATCATCCAGCGGCATCGTACAGGCCCTCGATGTGGGCGCTGCGGTTTCCCCCAACAAGACCTGGACGCCTTATTTGATTCTCGAATGGCTGGAAGGGAAATCGCTGGAACAAGACCTGGCTCTGCGTCGCAAGCAGGGCAACGGCGGCAGAACCATTGCCGAAGCCATCGAGCTACTGGATCCGGCTGCGCGCGCTCTCTCCCTAGTGCATGAACAAGGCGTGGCGCATCGAGACATTAAGCCCGCAAACCTATTTCTAGCGGAAGTAGGCGGCCGGCGCACGGTCAAAATGCTGGATTTCGGCATCGCCAAAGTCATCACCGAAACTGCGGACGTCACCAGGGCCTTCCAGGCGACGGGAACAGCCCTGCAAGCTTTTACCGCCCAGTACGCCGCCCCCGAGCAGTTCAGCCGGCGTTTTGGAGCCACTGGGCCGTGGACCGACGTATTTGCACTGGCGCTGGTCTTCGTGGAAACCGTTTCAGCCCGCGCTCCGCTCTCCGGCGACGACGCCACCCAATTATTCGTAGCCGCAGCTGACGAAGCACACCGACCGACGCTGCGTGCCTTGGGCGTCGACGCTCCCGACTCCATCGAGGCGGTATTGCGGGTTGCGCTTGCCGTCGATCCCCAACAACGCTACAAGAAGTCCGGCGAGTTTTGGGATGCGCTGATGGCCGCAGCCATCCAGAGCGATCAATATCGCCCCGAGCAGCGGTCGAGTGTGCTCAGTGGGGAAGCGCTGATCGCGAGCGGCGGATCGGCTCCGAACGGCGCGTCCGCCAGCTCCGCCGAAGCAGCGGCCCCGCCCGCGCTGGTCGCGGCTGAATCGAGCGGGCGCGAGCCAACACGAGCCGCAACTCGGGTGGCTTCTACGACGCAGGTCCAGTCGAAGCTGGACCTTTCAGTGCTGGCCAGGGACGAGCGCGCCACTTGGATTCGCGTTGCCGTGGCAGCTTGTGTTGCGACGGGCTTTTTTGCGGGTGCCGCCGCGTTGGGTTTTGCCCTGTGGAAGGAGGAACAAACACCGAGTGAGCTGGCTCCAACGACGTCCGCTTCCGAGCCTGACATTGTCGCCGGCCCGAGCCGCGTGGAGCACGCCTCGAGCGCGGCCGCTGTTCCAGAACCCAGTTTGGCTCCCCGCGCGTCCGCCCCGGAGCATGCACCCTGGCCAGCACCTTCGCATTCGGGGCCATCCACGCTTCCCGATATGGGACTCGAAGTTCCCGCGGGGCGCGCCGGGGGACGTGAGCTCTGGGTCGACGACTTTCACGTCGCCCGCAGACCTGGAGACGGCGGTCGCGCGCTTTTGATGGCACAGGCGTATTGCGCGCAAGTCGGACGCTTTCTCTGCACCGAAACGCAGTGGCTGCGAGCGTGTGAGGCACATCCTGAGCTCGGAATGGTGGAGTCGTGGACGCTCAGCGCAGAGCGCGGTGGCATCGTGGTGCGGGGAGGGAAGTCCTGCGCGTCGCAATCCATTCAGCGCGGTTCACAAGCCGAGCCCAATCGCGCCGGATTGTGTTGCGAGCGCGCGGTGGCTCTCGATTTGAAGGGGTTCAACACGATGACCATGACCAATCTGGCCAAGCGGTTGCGAGAGCTGGAGAGCGCACAGAATCAGCGAGAACCCCTGGCGCTGACCGAATTGTTGGACAAGAAAGTCACCATCGAGAAAAATCTGTATTCCGCCGAAAGCGCTGGACAGTTCTTCCAAGAGTCATTCAAAAAATGGCCTGACCAGTGGACCCTACTGGACAACTGCGAGGTTTCGGTCAAAACCGCGCAGACGGTGCAGCGCACACGGCGCGGGTATCGCAAACGTGCCGCACACGCTACCTGGACGGTAGACTGCGTTGAAACGCGGCACCGGAGCGGAGAAATCGCGGTGGTGAAGGAGCGCTACGTGCTCAACGACGGTCTGGAACTCACGGCTATGAGCGAGCAAGAAGCCGTGCGACCCTGGGGACCGCCTTAGACTATGAGCCTGCGCGTCCGACTCCAGCTCTCCGTGATTTCCGCCGCCGCCCTGATGTCCGCATCCGCATGCCCGGGAGCAGGCGCCTGCGGCTTCAAGAGCTACGTGCTTTCCGAAACCGGTCCCGATGCGGTGGACTGCGGCGTTTTCGAGCCGGACGGCGGCCGCGCCTCCGGGTTTTCCTGCGTTACGCAGGCCTTCAAAAATGGACAAACGTTTTACGTTGTCTTCGAAGGCGACCAACCCACCGTCACCACCGCGGTTATCCGCACCACCAACAAGAAGATCTACTTTGTGCGCCTCGACACCGACCCGTCCGGCACCGGCAAAGGCGGAACGATTATCAATCGCACCGAGTGTATTTTTCCCCAGGTCGTGGTGGTGCAGACTCCGTACGAAATCATTCCCGGCACCATCATCGACGCGGGTCAAGAAGTGCTTAACTGCCAGGCGGAGGGCCCAAACGAGCGGGTGTGCGGGTAAGGGGCCCGCAGGGCAGGACGAACGAGATCGTATCCACACCAAGATAGTCCATGCCCACCAAATGCCAAGGCCCGATGGGCCTTCTTGCCTGGCTCCTCTGCCAGAACGAAAGACTGCGCTGACGGCCGGGCTCGA
>DASXTY010000140.1:0-2040 GCA_036505155.1 Polyangiaceae bacterium
CTCGGATGCAATGCGAGCTTCGTCGCGCGTTCCGTCGACGTGGAAGCTCAACATCTGTGCGATGTGCTCCGACGGGCAGCGGCCCACAAGGGCTCTGCGTTCATCGAGATTTATCAAAACTGCAACGTATTCAACGATCTCGCTTTCGAAAGCTTCCGGGCCAAGGAAGTGAAGGCCGAGCGGCAGCTCCGCGTCCAGCACGGTAAACCCATGCTGTTCGGCGCGCAGCAAGAAAAGGGGCTCCGGGTGGACCCCAAAACCCTACAGCTCGAGGTGGTCACCATGGGCGAAAATGGCGTCACTGAAGCGGACGTCATCGTACACGACGAGACCAATTCCACGCTCGCCTCGATGTTGGCTCGTATGCCGTTTCCGAAGTTCCCGGTCGCCTTGGGGGTGCTCTACGCCGTCAGTCGGCCGACCTACGACGCCACCCTGCGCGAGCAACGTCAAAACGCGCTCAAGCGGCAGGGAAAGCCGGACCTGCAGAAGCTCTTGGAGTCGGGAAACACCTGGCAGGTGTAAAATTTTTCAGGGCATTCCCGGTCAAATTGCGCTAGAAGGGGAGCGCCATGGGAACCCCGCAAGATCCGAGAACTCGGCGCCGCATCCGGCGCCGCCGCGCGAAAAAAAACTTCGAGTGGGAAATCAAGCGCGCACGAGAAAATGACCAAGCCGCGAAACCAAAAGCGCCGCCGAAGACCGCAACCTAGCCACGGTTCTCGGATGCCCCGCGCAACGGCGATGATTCAGTTTGCGCTCGGGGGCTCTTCTCTGGGACAGATTTTAGTGGCAGCGACCGAGGTCGGGGTGTGCTCGATTTTGATGGGAGCTTCTCAGAACCTGCTGGTGTGCGAACTCCAGCGGCGGTTTCCACAGGCGGTCTTGATGCGAGGGGACGCCGAGCTCGCCGGCCTTCTTTCAAAAGTGGTCGATTTTGTTGAGTCTCCCCGCTCGAAGCTGGATGTCCCGCTGCATCTAGGGGGTACGGCATTCCAAAGGAGCGTGTGGCAGGCGTTGCGTGAAATCCCCGCTGGCGAGACGGCTAGTTATTCCGATATCGCCACCTGGATCGGCGCTCCGAAATCGGTGAGGGCGGTAGCCCAGGCGTGCGCGTCCAATCCGGCCGCACTGGCAATCCCGTGCCATCGGGTGGTGCGCACCGACGGCAGCCTGGCCAGCTACCGCTGGGGTGTGGAGCGAAAGCGCAGCTTGCTCCAACGGGAAACGGGCGCCTAACTGGGTTTGTTGGCGAGTTCGCCCTCGTCGCGCCGACATGCGCGTGCCACAATTCGCTCGTGCCTGAACCGATGCAGGCTGGGCAAACCATTTGTCCGAACTGCGGGGCGCCCGCGAACGAGCTGGCCCGGCACTGTGAATATTGTCGCGCGCCCATCGCCACCGTGCGATGTGCTCGCTGCTACCAGATGAATGTGCCGGAGGCCTTGCACTGCTCCGGGTGTGGGTGGGAGCTGGGCCTGGAGCCGCTGAGCGAACCGGATAGCTTATCGTGCCCGTGGTGCCGCGAGCGGCTCCAAGCTTTTTCAGGTGACGGGGGACGGCTGCATGACTGCGCGCATTGCGGTGGGCAATTCGTCGAGCATGGCCTGCTCCTATGGCTGCTCGAGCGCAGGGCGGTAGTCGGGCGGGCGGTACCGAGACGGGTGCCACAGGAGAACCCGCTTTTGCAACCGGTGCGTTACTTGCGGTGCCCCTGTTGCGACGTCCTCATGAACCGGAAGAATTTCGGCGGGTCGAGCGGCATCATTGTCGACATCTGCTCGCAGCACGGGAGCTGGTTCGACAGCGGAGAGCTGCCCCACGTGCTCACCTTCGTGGAGAGCGGCGGGCTCGATAGGGCGCGTGCCAAACGGCGCCGGCTAGCGGGAGCGGAGTCGCCGGCGTTTACTCCGTACCGCCGCGAGGCCGGAGCGTCCGAGCCGTCGCCCCTCTCGGGCTGGGTCGATCCGGTGCTGGAGCTGTGGTCTCTGGTTACCAGCCTGGCGGGCGACAAGGCCGACTGAGCCTGGCGGCACCGAC
>DASXTY010000141.1:0-2296 GCA_036505155.1 Polyangiaceae bacterium
GACCCGGCATTTTCGCGCTGGACACAGGGATACCAGGCGGCGGGTGTCGCCCTTGGAGATTACGACCGCGACGGCGATCTGGACGTTTTCTTAGCCTGCTTGGGTCGCGACCTGCTGCTCGAGAACCAGGGCGACGGGACTTTTGTTGACGTAACCGATTCGGCCGGGGTTGCCGGACCAGACGACATCTCCCCCGGCGCGCTGTGGGTGGACGTCAACAACGACGGCCTGCTGGATCTGGTCGTTTACGATTTCGTCGATCTCACTTACGAAGCCACAAACTCGGGCCCGCTGTCTCCGCTGGCTTCCAACCGGCTGTACCTCAACCGGGGCGATGGGACTTTCAGTGATGAAACCAACGCGGCCAATCTGGTGACGCCGGGGGCAACGCATACGGTTGCCGCTGCCGATGCGGATGGCGACGGCAAGCTCGAGCTGTATGTCGCGCACGACACCATGTCGGTGGACGGCGAGGTGCGTAATCCGAAGCTCCCGCGGGATGAGCTCTGGACCTACCAGGACACGAACGCCGGGGTTCCGAGTTATCAAAATGTCGCCGATTCCGTAGGTATCGAAGCCAACCGATCCAGCATGGGCATCGAGTTCCTGGACGTGGACCGTGATGGCCGCTTGGACATCTACTTTTCTGACTTCGGCGGAAACGACCTCTACATATGGGATCAGGCAGCGCAAGCGTACGTCAATCGCGCGGTCGACTACGACATCGATGCTGCGCACGCTCCGAGCGGCCGCTCGGCGGTGAGCTGGGGGGTCCTCGGGCTCGACGTCGATCGAGACGGCAAGTTGGAAATGCTCATAGTGAACGGCTCCGTCGCGGGGAGCGGTGCCCAGCAGATCAGCTATTACGAGCAGGCGGAGCCAGCCGGACGCTTCGGACGCAAGGCGGACGCGGCGGGCTTGAACGACGTACCGGATCCCACGGACATTGCAGCTGCTCGAGGCGCGTACCGCGGCGACCTGGATGGCGATAGCGATGAAGACATCGTGTTGGGTATCCAGAGCGGCCGATTTCGACTGTTCGAAAACCGTTCGGACCGCCAGGGGCAGTGCTTGCGGCTGCGCTTAACCGGCACGGTTTCAGCGCCCGATCCGGTGGGCTCCAAAGTGACTCTCACGCTCACTGACGGCAGCAAAATCACGACCCAGCGCACCGCCGGCGGTCAACCTTACGGACAGAGCGATTCGGTCATGGAGCTCGTCATCGGAGATCGCAAACCGTCCGAGCTAACCGTGGAGTGGCCGAGCGGCTTCGTGCAGAGACTTGAAGCTCCGGCACTGGCTGCCAAAGAGCTGTGGGTGCGCGAGCCGAGCTGGCTCACCGTCACACCGCGGAGCTTCGGCCCTGGCTCGGCGGCACGGCTGACCTACGTGGCGGTCGACGCATCCGGGCAAGAGCTCGGCGTCCAGGGCTCCGGTCGCTTGGTCACGGTGGAACGCTCCGACGGCGTTCCGGCCCCGGTGACCGACCTCGGCGACGGAAGCTACACCGCGAGCTTTCCGCATCCCGGAGCGCCGGGCACGGTGACGTTGAAACTGAGCGTCGACGGAACCCCGATGGCCATCCGTCCGCTATTGTTCTTCCGCTAAAGCGCGACGGTAAATGGGTTGCAGCTCCTCTAGGCTCGGCGCTAGGCTGGCTGGGGGGAACGCGGTGCACGTGCACCAAGGAGCTAGCCGATGTCAGCCCAGCAGTTCCAACCGAAGTTCATGAAGCTCGGCGTCCTCACCGCGGCGTTGCAGGAGCTCACGCCGCGAGAGGTGCGCGATTCCGATCCCGACCGCGCGGTCGAAGATTGGCTGTTTTTCGCGCGCGAGATCGGCGCCGACAACATTCAACTCTCCTCCGCGCTGCACCCTTCGGAAGCCGACGTGCCGCCGGAAGCCATGTTGGACCCGGTCGCCAACACGCTGGACCTCAGGGCTCCGTTCGACAAGCAGCGCGCTCAGCGAGTTCGCACGGCCATGAAAGAAGCCAACATCGGCTTGAGCGACGTCTCTTATTTCGACAATCTCTTGCACGAGGACCAGAATATCCGCAGAAAGAAGCATGATTTCATGCTCCGGGTGTTCGACGCGGCCGTGCTCCTGGAAACGGATGCGGTGTGCGGTTTCGTCGGCCGCAATCAATCGCTCAACATGGACCAAAACTTGGTCATGTTCGAACAAGAGTTCATCCCCCTGCTCTCACAAGCCAAAGCGCGCGGGCTCACCTACCGGGTCGAGCAATGCCCCATGCCGGGCTGGACCACCGGCGATAACTTCCACAACAACATCG
>DASXTY010000142.1:0-2580 GCA_036505155.1 Polyangiaceae bacterium
GAGCCCCTTACCCAGGCAGATGAGATCTGGACCCTGGGTTTCGCTCCCAGAAAATAGGAGCTTTCCCGAGCGACCGAGACCGGTCCAGATTTCGTCCGCTATCATCACCGCGCCCGACGCCTTCGCCAATCGGCCCAGCTCGGAAACAAACCCTTCGGGGGGTACGATGCAACCGCCGCGCCCCAGGATGGGCTCCACCAGGATTGCCCCAATGCCGTCACCGGAGAGCGCGTCTTGTACCGCGCACAACGCATCGAGCATCGAGGCCTGGTCGCGCGGATACTCGACGAAGCGGACTCTGGGGTTCAGCTGGGTACGGAAAGGCTCAAGGTAGCTCGGTCGCAAGCCGCAAGCAGCCAGCGGCGCATAGCCAAGCCCATGGTACGCCCCGCTGAAAGCTATGACGCCGGGCAGGCCAGTGTGGAGCGCCGCCGTCTTCAATGCAGCCGTAACCGCGTCAGACCCTGACTGAGCGAGGATCGCCTGCGCTCCCCGTTCCGGGTAAAGCCCCGCGAGCCGCTCGACCAACGACACCTTCGCATCTGAGGGAAGCACCTCACCCAGTGCCTGGGTGAGACGCGTGGCCTGAAACTCCAGAGCTCGCAAAATGCTCGGGTGCCGGTGACCAAGCAACTGCGCGCCGAAACCTCCGGCCAAATCGACGTAGCGGTTGCCGTCCACGTCTAAAACATTCGATCCTTGGCCCTTGCACAGGACGACACCCGGGTGTCGAGTCTTGCTATCCCGTGAATCGGCGCCTTTTAGCCCCATGGGGGCGGCGCTGTGCGCGTGCCGGGTCAGCCAAGAGCGCGACTGGGGCCCGGGCGGTCGCACCCGAATGAACGGTGGGTCGTCACCGGGGGTGTGCTCGGGTGGGGCTGGGATCTCACTAAAGCCCGTCAAGAGCAGACACGATTTCGACCTGTGCGCTTGGCTTCGTAGAGCTTCTTGTCTACACGGTCGATGAGATCGATTGCAGACCGGTCTTGCGCTAACAGTGCGCATCCGACGCTGATGGTCATGGGGAAGCGCTCTGCCTGGAAGATGAAAGGGTGCTCTTGGACGCGGGCTCGCAAACTTTCGGCCAGCGCTGAGGCGCCGTCGAGCGGGGTCTCGGGCAGAACAATCACGAATTCCTCCCCTCCATAACGCGCGAACACCTCGTCTCGTCGAATGCGATCCTGCACCAGCCGTGCGAGCTCGCGCAACGCGTAATCACCCGCCAGGTGTCCGAACTGATCGTTGATGCCTTTGAAATGGTCTATATCAAACATCAAACAGCTCAATGGGCGGCCGTGCCGCCGCGCGCGGATCACTTCGCGTTCCAACGCTTCGTGGAGGTAACGCTTGTTGTAAATCTGCGTAAGCCCATCCACGATGGTCATTCGATAGATTTCTTCGTGGTATTTGGCTTCAGCGTCCGCTCCCGACAAGAACTTCAAGATGGTGGGACCGATTTTGATGCGATCGCCATTGGACAGCAACGCGTCGCGCGTGATCTGTTCCTCGTTCACGTACGTACCGTTGGTCGATCCGTCGTCCACCACGTACCACGTGCTGGTGCGCCGCTCGAAGTGGGCATGACGTCGCGAGACCGATTCGCCCTCCAGGACGACGTGACATTCCGCGCCGCGGCCGACCCGGAGCGGGTTCCGGTCCAAAACGAAGCGCTTACCGAGCAGTCCGGGCTCTTTGCTGTAGATGACGACAAGACAGTCGTTGCCGGCCCCGTCCCCGTCAGGGGGGGTCTTCTCTACAACCTGCGTTACGCGTGTCTTTTCTTCGAAGTCGCTCACTGCCGGGGGATGGCTAGGGCGAGGCGGTGCGTCTGTCTGTGCCAATTATGATTATAGCGCGCTGCGTCTATGATGCATTGATCGTCGGCGCAGCGTCAAAACCGCGCATTGGAGCACGGCCCCACCCGGTGCTAGGGCCCAAATTTCGCGCCAAGGTAAGCCGGAGTGTTCGGGCCGTCAAGCCAATCAAAGCCTCGGAAAAGCGCCCGTGGAGAGCTCACTCTAGAAGACTTCCGGACCCCTGCGGGGGGTACACCTACACCGGCCCCCATGTGTGCAACTTGTGGCCCATCTGGGAAGAGCACGCCACCCCAATGAAAAAATAACGCTGCAATGCAAATCATCGAACAGGGCACGATTCACGTGTTCACTTTTTCAGAGGGGCTGCTTTCCGTAGCTGGCCACGACCTTCGGTTTACCGCCCAGCGATTTCGGCTTGAGCTCGACCAAGGTCGCATCTTTGGGCGCTTTTTTACCGAGGCGCTCCACCTCGATGGGGTGATGCGCGGCGGGCTTTTGCTCCGGGAAGCACTGAGCCCTGCGCAATGTCGAGACATCTACATCAACCTTCGTCAGCGGGTTTTATTCACCGACCGTCACCCCGAGATCGTCTTCAGCGGCAACGCCACAGGGAACCCTCCGCAGCTTCGGGTGCGGGGCGAGCTCACCCTAGTCGGCAGACCCGCGCCGCTCGAGTTTTCGGTTGAGCACGCCAATTCGCGGTTTCGCGGACACGTCGAGCTCCGACCGTCCCTCTGGGGCATTAAGTCCTATCGCGCACTTC
>DASXTY010000143.1:0-2006 GCA_036505155.1 Polyangiaceae bacterium
CGTCACCGTGATTCACCACGGTGAGCGTGCCGTCGAAGTCGTCGGGCAGGCGAACCACCGTATTAGCTCCGAGCCCGTTGGTCCCGCCAGCGCGCTGAACTGAAACCGTTACACCACCCGCGGCGGTCGCGCTGGTTCGGAGGTTCTGGGCAAGCTGCTGATTCGCCGAGACTTGCTCATCGTATCCCGCATACACGAAAGGCGAGAATTGCACCTCCACTTTTCCGCTGATGCTCCTTTGCACCAGAACGCTGCCGTAGAGCACGTCGATGTTCACCGGTGCGCCGGGAGCTCGCTCCAGGGTCTGCACCGGCTGCGCGGCGCCGTCAAAACGCTTCAGGCTTTTGGCGGTGCATTTGCTTCCGGTGGCGTCTTCGATGCAGGAAACGGCGCACCCCACTAGCGCGGGAACCGCGCACACACCCACAAGGGACGCAACGACTGATGCCAAAACAGCTTTCATGCGGATAACCTCCCAGGCGAACGGGCGACCGTCCGCCTGAAGCAGCGCTTCGCCAAGCGGCGCACCGCGCGTTTTTAGCTTACACCACTCAGTGTTACGGAATTTCAGCTCGCTGGCTCCCCCCGGGCGGGCCGATCAAGATAGATCCCAAACCGAGCCCCGCAGAAAGCTGTCGGATTGGGGGGTTCTCGCCACAACTATAGCCGAGAATCCAGGGGAGCTATCCTGTGCCATTATCGGCGGGCCATGATTTCCGCCCGCACCATGCCTTGGATGGCGATTTCGGTGAGCGTGCTGTTCGGCGGGGCAGCGGGTTGGATCGATGTGCACCGGGAGCTTCGGAGTCGGGTCGCGGCTCCAGCGACCACCCGGCCACAAAAGCCCAAGGCCAGCGCGCCCGGCAGTCCGGTCGCAGCCCCCAGCGCGAAGCCAAGTGACGCGGCTGAATCGGTTGCGAATGCCCCACCGTCGAGTACCACCCCGGAAGCGAGCGACGCCGGTGCGCCGCTGCCCGAGGCGCTTCAGTCCCCCCACGAGCTTGCCATCTCGAGTGAAGCAGCGCTGCGGCGCGCGGAAATCCGATGCGATCGCTTGCTTCCCGAAGAATGCGCGCGCCTTGCAGATGCCTACGAACGCGGCGAAGTCGCCGAGAAGGATCCGGAAAGAGTGCGCCGTTATCGCAAGGTAACCCTGACTCTTTACGTCCGGCGCTGTCAGTCCGGCGATCCGGTTTCGTGTTTTCAGCTGAGCCGAATGTACCGCGAGGGGGATGTGGTCAGCCCGGACAGCACTAGCGCGCGCGCTCTGAGCGAACGAGCGCAGGAATTGTGCAAGGGTAAGACCGACGAAGCGTGCGAATATATTAGGCGTAACGGGCAGGGAATAAGGGGTTAGCGCGCGGGAAAGTTGGTGCCCCAGCACCGATCGGGACATTCCCTTGTCTCTGCCAATAAAGTACTTGGCATACCAAGTATATTTTTTTCGGGTGGGCCCTCCCAAGCTCTTCGTGAGTACGTCCGCTAGCTCTGTGCGCCGGTGGGATGCTCGCCTACCCCGGAAGTGCCGGCGACTTCCCCGGTCGATTCGCTTTGCGACGGGGCAAATTTCCGGCGCAGCGCCCGCCGTTCCAGCGGATCGCGGATCAGCAAGAGCGGGACCAGGAAGGCGTAGGGCAAAATCAGTAGCCATCCCTTGGTGGTGACCGGCATGACCAGTCGAGCAATTACTTGCTGGTGAATTCCGCTACCGGTCCAGAGCAAATAGATGAGCACGCAAACCACGGGAACCAGCAAGCCGAAGAGCCTCCAGCGCAGCGGCGCAATCTCGAGCTCGTCCAGGTTCGTTCGCTCCTGCTCCTCTCTCGAAACAGCCAGCTGATAATCGACCATCTGCCGAACCGCGGGGGTGCGGGCCAGGTAGCTGCGAACGTATCCCCGTAAAACCTGGTACCCGATGAAGCCGATGAACGATGGACCCAAGATATAGAGGACCTTTTCTATCAGTGGGCGCTGCCCCGCGTCCGAAAGCATGCTCATAGCCGTGA
>DASXTY010000144.1:0-4721 GCA_036505155.1 Polyangiaceae bacterium
TTTCGGTTACGGCGCTACCGGCGCTCGTTATGCCGACTTCGCGGCTATGGTGGCTGCGGGCCGCTATGAAGCGCACGGCGTGCTCCTCTTGAGCTCTCCGTTCGAATCCGGCCTCGTCGGTCCCGCGACCTATACGACTCCGGTGTCGATGCCGGGCGTCACGCTTTCGAGCACGTCGCCAGCGCTCGATCGCGGTCTTGTGCTCGCCAACGTGAATGACGGCTTCACCGGCTCCGGTCCGGACTTGGGCGCACTGGAGCGAGGCTGCGCGCTTCCTATCTACGGAATACGCCCGGAGGGCACGGACGAGTCGAATGAGCCAACAGGCTGCGTGGGTGAGTGCAACCGGGACGGGTGGCACCGGCGGCGCGGCCGGGGCTTCATCCGGTGGGATGGGCGGCGCGGGCGGCAGTACGGGCGGTGCTGGCGCGGCGGGGGCTAACCTGGGCGGCTCGGGTGCCGTTGTCGGCGGAACTGGCGGCGCGTCTGGAACTGGGACAGCGGGGGCAGGCGCAACTTCGGAGTCGGGGGCGGGCTGTGGTTGCCGTGTCGGTGCGCGCGCGCCGCGCAGAAGTTGGGGTTTATTGATGTTATTGGCTGCCGTCGGCTTGGGCGTGGCTCGAAAGCAGCGAGCCGCTGGCTAACGCGTGCCGAAACGGCGGCGGCGTGTGGCGGCGCTGCCCGGTGGCCCCTGGGGGCGGCGGCGGGCCAATAAGCCATTCAGCAGTAACTCGTTCATGGCACGCACCGCGCCCAAGGCCTCCCGACGGTCCTGCTCGAAAAGCCACGGCGGGGACAAGCTCGCGTAGGCTCGCTGCACGAGCTCCGCGGTGGGCTGAACATCGAAGACCGTAAACTCTCCAGCGCGCGTTCCTTGTTCGAGCAAAGAGGCCACCAGTGCCAGCTGCTCGCGCTGGAACCGTCCGTAGGCGGCTTTTACCGGAGCGGCTGGGCAAAACACCAGATCGCAGGTGTGGAGACCCGCTTCGGAGAGCTCGAAAAATGCCTCCACCCGCGCCTCCAGGGCCCCGGTCAGCCTTTCGGCAAAACTGCCCCGGCGAGCTGCCGCTCGCATCGCTCGCAGAACTCGCTCCTCTACCCCGGTGGCGAGCTCGGCCAGGATGTCGTCCTTCGAGTTGAACTCGAGGTAGACGCTCCCCACGCCAATACCGGCCTCACGGGCGATGTCACCGATGGTGGTTTTGGCGTGCCCATAGTGTCCGAAGAGCTTCTCCGCTGCTCCCAAAATGGAGGACCTTCGCGCGGTTTCGGAAACGGCTCTGAGGTTTGGCATGCCGGCAGACGCGGTTTTCGAATATTGAACCATTTCGCAGACGATTCAAAGCCAAAAATCACATGCGCTCGGGCGCTTGGATCCCCAGAAGCTCGAGCCCCTTCCGAAGCCTCAGCGCGGTGGCTCCCGAGAGCGCCAGGCGCGAGCGGTATAGCTCCTCGGTTTCGGCTTTGAGCACCGCGCAAGTCTCGTAGAAAGCGCTAAAACGCCCGGCCAACGTGTACAGGTAACCGGCCAGCCGGTGAGGCTGTAAGGACTCGCACACCAGCCGCACTGCGGGCTCGAAGGAGACCAGCTCGAGCGCCAGCGCGCGCTCCTCGGGTTTGCTCAATAGGACCGGGGCCCTGGTATCGTCCGGATCGCTTTTCGGCGGATCCAGGTTGGCTTTTCGAAAAATGGAGCAAATACGAGCGTGTGCGTACTGCAAATACGGCGACGTATTGCCCTCGAGGGCCAGCATGCGATCCCAGTCGAACACGTAGTCTTTGATGCGGTCGCTCGACAGGTCGGCGTATTTGACCGCCCCGATGCCGACCAGGCGCGCGATCCGCGCACGACCTTCCCCATCCAGGTTTGGATTCTTTTGAGTGACGACGCGCTCGGCGCGCTCCTCGGCCTCGTCGAGCAGGTCGATGAGCTTCACGGATTCGCCGCTTCGCGTCTTCAGCATCTTCTTATCCAGCCCCAGCACCGAGCCGAATGGCACGTGTTCGGCCCGAACCGACTCGCCGAGCCAGCCAATTTTGCGTGCTGCGGCAAACACCATCGAAAGGTGCTGTTGCTGTGTGGCCCCCATGACATAGAGCAGCCGGTCGGCGCGCAGCACCTCGGTTCGGTAGCGGATGGCGGCCAAATCCGTGGCCGCATAGCCGAACCCTCCGTCCTTTTTTCTGACCATGAGAGGCAGCGGCTCACCGTCGCGGCCTATGAACCCTTCCAGGAAGATGCAGAGCGCGCCCGCATCGATGCGCGCCACTCCCTGCGCTTCGAGATCCGCCGCCATTGCCGGCAACATCGGGATATAGAAGCTTTCGCCTCGAATGTCCGCTTCTTCCAAGCGAACGCCGAGGCGCCGATATATTTCCGAAAAGTACGCCTTGGATTTTTCGACCAGAAGCTGCCATAGCTCGGTGGTCTTGGGGTCGCCGTTCTGGAGCAAAACCACGCGCTGGCGGGAGCGTTCTGAAAAGGTCGGTTCCGAATCGAACTTGACCCGCGCCTGCTGGTAGAACTGACCAAGTTCTCTGAGCGATAGCTCCTGCGCCGCGGCTTGCTCTCCGAGATCGATCAGGTGCTCGATCAACATCCCGAAGGGTGTGCCCCAGTCGCCGATATGGTTTTGCGCGATCACACGATGCCCTTGCCAGCTCAATACCCGCGCCAACGCGTCCCCCAGGATGGTGCTCCGCAAGTGCCCTACGTGCATTTCTTTGGACAAATTCGGCGCCGAATAGTCAATGACCACCGTCTCCTGGTGAGACGGCGCAACCATAGGAGCCTCCACCCGCAAAAGCTCCGCGCTCAAAAGTTGCGCCAGGTACTCGTCCCGGACGGTTAGATTGATGAAGCCGGGCCCAGAAACTTCGATTCTTTCGCAGATCTCATCCGGCTCGAATTGAGCGGCGATGCTCTCTGCCACCTCTCGCGGCGGTCGCCGCAATACTTTGGCCAAACCCAGCGCGGCGTTGATCTGATAATCCGCGCGGTCCGACCTGCGCACCGCGGGGTCGACCCCGTTCGCCGCGCTTCCCAGCGCGCGTGCCATGGCGCTGCGGGCGCGCTCGCTGAGCAGGGCTTCCAAATCGGCCATGGGGCGCTTCTACCTCGAAGCCGTGCCGCTGTCGCGCCGTGACTCGGAAATCACGGTCGATGCCAAGGGACGTGTGACCGCGGTCGCGCAGGGGACGGTCACCATCACGGTAACCGATCCGACCGGTAAGGTGACGGGCACCATCACCTTCACCGTAGTGCCCGCGGCGCCGTCCACTCGCGACGGAGGAGCCGGGGGCACAGGTACAGGTACGGGCCGGCGCGACGGCGGCGTCAGGAACTGCACGTGCTACTGCGGTTGGCCGGCGAATCAGGTCTGCACCAGCAATACCGATTGCCCACCCGATACGAGCGTGCCCGGCACATACGTCCCGGGCGTCTGCGGGTGCCCCATCGGGTGCTAATGGGCTTGGACACCCTGCGTACTGCGTGACACTCTTTCGCGCATGCCGGAGTTCGACGCGCTTCCCGACTGGGAGAAGCTGCTCGCCGCCGAAAGACACTTACAAGAGCTCGTTCCGGGAGCCGTGCTGGTGGGCGGTACGGCGGCGGCGCTGCACGTTGGGCACCGGCAAAGCCTGGACGGCGATCACGTGCTCTACGATCTGCGCGGACGCTTCGACGAAGTCCTGGCGGCGCTCGAAGCCGCTGCGGGGTGGCTAACCACGCGCGTGCAGCGCCCTATTTTGATCCTCGGACAGCTCGACGGCATACTCACCGGCATTCGGCAGCTTCGACGAACGCAGCCGCTTCAGACGCAGCAGATAGCGGGCCTTACGGTGCCCACGCTGGCGGAAATGGCCCGCATCAAGACGTGGCTTCTGGTGACCCGGAACACCGTCCGGGATTACCTCGACCTCGTCGTGCTTCTCGAGCGGCTGGGAACCGACGCCGCGATCGAGGCTTTGCGCACTTTCGATTCGATCTACCGCCAGCCCAACGGCGCTTCACCACTGGCGGAGGCCGCCGAGCGGCTCGCAGCCGCCGCTCCGGGCGATCTTCCCTCCATTGATCTCGCCACTTATCGCGGACTGCGTGCGCCGTGGAACCAGTGGGACCACCTTGCAAATCGTGGCCGAGCCTGGGCCCCAACCGTGGCGCGCGTCGCGCTGGAGGCAGAATGACGGTGCCCGAGCTCGAGCAGTCGCGTGCGCTCTGGAATCGGAAGGCGCTGGATCTTCGCAGCGATGAGGTGCTCGCGCAGATCCTCGATCGAGGCGAAATGGACGCGTGGCGCGCTCTTTACCGTCTGGCGCGGGACGACGAGACCCTGCGGAAGCGCATGCTCGCCATCGTCCGCACAGTGCCGCTGCCGCTGCCACATTTCTGGCTTGCGGCGCTGGCGAGTCTAGGCGAGCAGGTGGACTTTGCTATGCCGACCCCGCCCTATCCGGGAGACATATGCTGAGTCATAATCGGGGGACAAAGCGCTCGACTTCGGACCAAAATTTCAATTCGGTCTCATGAGCAATCCATCAGGGCTCTCGGAGCCCTTTCCATCCGAAAGATCCTTGGTGCGTCCTTGCTGAGGTCCCAGGCGATGATGTACCAGAGGGGAGCGCGAACTAACAGCCCGTGCGGCTCGACGCGCCGACGGCTCCGGCGACCTTCGCGGTCGACGTAATCGAATCGCAGAACTCGACTTGTGCTGAACGCT
>DASXTY010000145.1:0-1891 GCA_036505155.1 Polyangiaceae bacterium
GCTCCGGCCGGAGCGGCCAGCACCAGATCCGGGTTGCGTCGCTTGAGCTGCCGAACTCGCCAATCGAAGTGCAGCTGACCCGGGCTAAAAGTGATGCTGCGGCCGCACCTCAGTTCTACGCCACATCGGTACACGAGCGCGCTATTGGCGGCATCACCGGTCGTGAGAACCAGCGATCTGTCTTCAACTCCCAGGAGAAGATCGGCGCTGAAGTCCGCGCCACGCAAGTGTTTTCGGAGATTGACGTCCCGCGCGAACCACAGCGGCAGCACTGCGAGGGCGCCCGCGCAGGCTCGCGCCACGGGTTCGTTTAAGAATCGAGATCCCAGGGCTTCCAGCTGCGCCACCCCCGCTCCCGCGAATGGCGCCAAAGCTACCAGGCTCATGGTGATGAACCGCTCGGCGTTCGCGAGACCGGCGGCATTGGAGACGTCAAGGCGATTCAGAACAGAAAAGACCGGTCCCGCGATGAGCGCCGTCATGCCAAAGCCGAACGCTTGCGTCCGCCGCTCGCGAAAAAGCCGGTACGCGCCGATAGCAAAGAGCCCGCACCCGAGCCAGCCCACTGAACCCCAAAGGTTCTTCGAGTAGGCCGCCAGCTCGGAAATCGCGTCGGTTTGCGGCGCGCCCAAATGGGGGCTGAACAGGCCCCCATAGTCCGCCCGTGTCACTAACCGGAACACTTCCCCCAGGCTTCCCAGATCGCCCCAATTTTGCGCTGGATCGCGCCGCGCCAGCGCGAATTGAAGACCATAGCTGAACACGGGGATACCCAGGAACAGGACCCACAGTGGCCATCTCAGAGCGCCGCGCGCGAGCGCGAGGAGGCGCTTTCCGATGGTGTCTCCTTGCGAACCCGCGACGAGCACCAGCGCTCCCGGCAGGGACAACGTCAGCATTTGGTGGTGACTGGCACCGAGCCCCATGCACACCGCACATGCCCGAAACCCGGAGAACCGCCTACCTTCTGTGTTTGGGCCGAAACCACACGCAAAATACATGAGTGCGGCGGTGAGAAGGTCGTTCAGGGGGAAAGCTTCTGCGTACAATGACCCGAGCAGGAAGGCGCGCGAGCAGCCGATGAAAAGTGCGCCGCACAGGGCCGCAACGGGCGAACCGGTCACGACCTGGATGGTCGCGGCCATGAACCCCACCGCTCCCGCGTGACACACGGCGCTGAGGGCGTTCACTCGTGCTGGAATCGAGCCTAACGGTATCGAGGCGGCCAGACGCCCGAGCAGCGTGTAGAGAGGGTAACCCGACGGCTGGGGAACCCCGGCTTGGGCGGCCGCGCTGACGAAAATCGCCGAATCGCCGAGAACCGTGAGCGAGCGTGCGCTCCGAAGGATGTAGACGACGAAGACGAAGACCGCGGATAGAAGGGGGGCGCCCTGGATGCCGATGCGGCGTCGAATCCCTGTCACGATGCTGGGCGACAAAAGTGACTCGACCATAGACAGAGCGCCGGTCGTTGGGATATGGTTGCTTGTTTTTTCCTTGTCCCGGAGGCCCGAATGAAGGGTTGGTTACGACACAGCGGCATTGTAACGGCGGTAGCAGCGGCGGCGATCGTGGCGGGCTTCGCCTCCTGCTCGTCGGAAAACAGCGGGCCTTCGGCGACCAAGACCGTTGACGCGGGCGCTGTCCCGAGCTCCGCAACGGCGACCGACATGAGCGACGCTTTGCCGGAGTCTCCCGGCGCGAAGAGCCGGATTTTGGACCTGAGCTCCCGCTTCGTGCGGCTACCTCCCAAAGTTGCTCCGGATCCGTTCGCTGCCCCGGGAGCCCCGACTCCTCAATTGCAAAAACAGCGCGTGTTGACCCCCGGTGTTGCAGAGAAGTTCGTCGCGGAGGGCAATCACGCGCGCGCGGTTCTCAGCGAGGCAGCAAA
>DASXTY010000146.1:0-7486 GCA_036505155.1 Polyangiaceae bacterium
GTGAGGGTAGATACCGCAGATGCGTAACAAGACTCGGAGCCCGCGGAGGTGCACGGCGTTTGTGGGTCGAGCAAGCAGCCGAAGTAGCCGTCGACGAATTCGGGACGCCAACGATCACTCCAGAGCTCACACCCGCCCGGCGCGCAAATATCGTTCGCGACGTTGCAGCTCGCGAGCCGCTGACATGCCGACTGACATTTTTGCGTTCCCGGCGAGCCCCCCGCGGTCGAATCACCACTGCCGCATCCGACGAAGATACCGAAAAACGTGGCGGCCCATGGAAAGCGCATGTCTCGGGCAGAGGATAACACGTTCCTTAGATGGCGCGCCCAAATCAAGTACACTGGGATTGGGAATATTTGCAGCAGTGAGCCCGCGGAAAGGCAGTTACCTTGCTATGACCAGACGACAGGCGTTGACTACGCTTGCGGCCGGCGCTTCGGCGGCCGTCGTGGCTGGCGCGGCCTCGGCGCGCACGGACGACGCGCCCCAGACTGCAACTCATGGCGTAGACATGCTCCCGGCACTGATTCCCATGCCAGCTTCTTACAGGTCGCTCGAGGGTCACTTCGAGCTTTCATCGGTGCGTTGCATCCTGGTTGGTGCCAATGCGAATCCGATTCGGCCTCATCTCGAGCAGCTCGCAAGGGTGTTGCAGGAGCTCACCGGGCGTCGCCCGCCCCTTCGCACCGTTTCCGCCAAGCGCCCCACCGGGGCCATTTCGATAGCAACAGACGACCAGCTCGAACAGCTGGGAAGAGAAGGGTACGAACTCGAAGTGACTCCGTCGGGTGTCGCACTGCGCGCGCACACCCAGACGGGTCTTTTTTACGGCGTCCAAACTTTGCGCCAACTCTTGCCGATGCCCGGCGACGGCCTGAGCCTTGGGGCTCTAAAGATTCGTGACCTTCCGCGATACCCGTGGCGTGGGCTGCTGCTCGACTGTTGCCGCCACTTCATGAGCACAAAGTTCGTCAAGCGCTGCATCGACCTGCTTGCCCACCATAAGTTCAATCGCCTCCATTGGCATTTGACCGAAGATCAAGGCTGGCGGATTGAAGTCAAACGGTATCCCAAGCTGACTCAAGTCGGCTCAAAGCGCAGCCAAAACGAACCGGGTGCGGTGGGCTTTTACACACAACGGGAAATCCGCGACATCCTGGGTTACGCCGCCGATCGTCAGGTGATGGTGGTGCCGGAGATCGAGATGCCGGGGCATTGCACCGCGGCCCTGGCCGCGTACCCGACGCTATCCTGTGAAGGGAAGGCGCTTACCGTATCGACCGAGTGGGGCATCCACAAAGATGTCTACTGCGCCGGGAATGAGCAAGTATTCGAATTTTTGCAAAACGTGCTCGACGAAGTGATCGAGCTCTTTCCGTCTTCGCACATTCATCTCGGCGGAGACGAAGTGCCCAAAGATCGCTGGCAAGCCTGTCCTAAATGCCAAGCGAGGATCGCCAAGGAAAAGCTCAAGGACGAAAAGGACCTACAGAGTTACTTCATGCGCCGCATGGCGCAACATGTCGCGTCTCGAGGCCGACAGAGCATCTGCTGGGACGAGATCGTGGAAGAAGGCCGCGCGCCGCCGGGCATGGTGGTTCAAGCGTGGCGGGGGGAAAAAGCCACCAGGCTCGCATTGCGTGCCGGTCACCAAACCATCGTATCCCCCTACTCCCACGTCTATTTCGATTACGCCCTGGATGTGAGCGATTTAGGGGATGTGTACGGCTTCGACCCCCGGCCGGCTGGGGTTCACGAGAAGGTGGCCGGGCAAGTGATAGGCAGTGAAGCGTGCCTGTGGTCCGAAGGGGCTCCCGAGAGCCTGGTCGAAGAGAAAGTCTTTCCGCGACTGTTTGGGTTGGCGGAGGTGTTGTGGACCGCTCCTGCTCGACGCGATTTCGAAGCGTTCTATCGGAGGTGCCGAAAACATTCGGCGCGCCTCATCAAAACCAAGGGGTTACGGGTCGGACCGGCGCTCTTCAAGGGTTACGATGTCGGCCCCGAGTTTCTGAACGCGCGTCCCTGAGAAAATCTGACAGCCATGTGCTGGGCACGGCACCAGAACCAATGTGACGTCAACGAGCCGCGTTGCACGCGTCGCGCACTCGCACCACCAGCGGCGAGCGGGGATATTGCTGTAGAAACATCTTGGCAGCAAACTGGCCTTCGTCGACCTTCCCGGATTGACACAGCGCGATGGCCCGCGCTGCATCGCGCTCCTCGTCTAAAACAGCGTTTTTGAAGCTGCGTTGGTTGAGTAGCTGGAGCGCTCGGTCTGGCTGACCGTCGCGCATCGCGCCCTGCACCTCGCGCAGCGCCTGGGTTTCCGCTTCCAGGCTGCTGGGATGTTGGGCCTGGGCGGGAAGCTCCGTCGCGCTCGCGGGCGCCGACCGCGCGGGCGCGTCTTTGCCCAGGCTCTCCACCGACACAACCGGCGCGTCCGGCACGGTTTGAGGGACGATGATCGGTTTGGGCGCGGTTTCGGGATGTGCAAAGGTTGAAGTTGGTATTGCCCGCGCGCTCGGAGCCGAAGGGCTGCGCGCCGTTCGATAACCGTACCAAGCTCCAACCGCTCCCACGCTCACTACCGATGCGAGCAAAACTTTTGTCAGCACGGCTTTGGTCCAGAACAACGACTTCGCGGCGGCCGCCCCTTGCGATGCTGGAGCAGCGCCCGCGGTGCTGGCCGTGGTCACCGCAGCGGACGACAGTCCCAACGCGGCAAGCCGGCTGGAAAGCTTGTGATCCACGCGCCTGCGGAGCTCGTCCGGCGGCTCCTCGTGTCGAGCTGTGTCCAGAAGCGCGCGCGCTCGCGCATTGAGTTTACTCATTTCAACCTCCAGAGGTCGCGCGCTCGAAGGCGCTCCACCGCGCTCTCGAACTGCCTTCTCGCGGCGTCCAGGCGTTTGTAACAAGTGCTCGCATTGACTCCTGTGAGCTCGGCGACTTCCCGAATACTGAGCTGCTCCAGCTCTGCCAACACGAACAACGTCCGATGCTCGTCCTCGAACTGTGCCAAAATTCCGTTGACCAAGCGTGCCGCCTCTCTGCGCGAAGCGAGCTCCAGAGGATCCGGCCCGGGCGCGTTCCCCGCATCAGCCTGCTCCAACCGCGCGCTCGAGGCGTCGAGCTCCAGATGTGCGCCGTGCCGTTTCGCCTCGCGCCGGTATCGGCTCGCCACCCGCAGTAGAATTCCGAAGATCCAAGTCTTGACCGTTGAGTCTCCGCGGAAATCCGCCCACCGCTGATGCACCACCAAAAAGACATCTTGAAGGGCATCCTCGACCGACGAATCCGGCACCCCCAGACGGCGCAAGTTGCGCCACACCATGGAAAAGTACCGGGTGTAGGCTTCGCCCGGACTTGACAGCTCGTCGGCCATAACCCGCGGCGCCTCAAATGGGCTAACGGCAACCGCGGCGGAAGCAAACGTCACAATGGGATAGGTGCTGACTGAAACGCCGATTTTCCATCAAAAATAAACCACCCCGCCGAGTGTCGCTTGAATTCCAAGCGCCTTGGGCTCGAAAACCGTGCCACGTCCCTCCACGGTGTAGTTCGGCCGCGCCAGCGGCACGAGGGCACAAACGCCGCCGGTCACAGAGCCTTGGCTCGTCGCTGACCATTCTAGAGTGAAACCTCCGAGCAGGCTCCACCATATCGCGGTATCGGATGCGGGTTCGAAGATGCCTAAACTCTGGCCACGACCTGCATCCAGGGCCCCTCCCGCGCAGGTTCTCGACGCCAGGCGGCCGAACCGGGTGATTTCGAAACAGGCCACCCCCTGAGCCCGGTAAAGTGACAATTCCACCGTCGCTCCACCGCTCAGGGACCGCCTTCGAACGGGAAAGTCGAAGAAGTAGGTAGCGAAATACCAGCGCTCCACCGCGAGATTCACACCGGGGCCCCAACCAAAACCCAGACCGGGCTGCGCGCCTCCGGCGATCGCCGCGGTAACGCTGAACCCGGCGCGCGCGATGGTTTTTCGCCCTGGCTGTGCAGGCTGAACGGGGCGCGTCGGTTTCCGTGCGATGCCCGGGGGGCGGGCGGGCTCCTCAGTTTTTTGGATTTCTGGCAGTAGCGCATCCGCGGACACCGTCGGCGCGATGAGCAGGGCCAAAACCACTGCGCCCGCGCTGAGAACCGCCGCACACGACTCCCCCTCCACCACCCTTTCTCCGGAAAAGCTCGCGGCGCGAGTTTGCAGTTTCAGGCGCCAACGTCGCTCGGCGATCTGCTCAACGTCGACCGAAGCTTCGACTTTCAGCTGGCCCATGTCCGGCACCTGCAAGAGACGCCTTACATCCGAGACGAACTGCTCCCTCAAAGGGCATTCGGCGGGCGCATTCCAGGTGATGTTGAAGGACGCCGACGACTCAGCCCGTGCACGCTCGGCCCCGAAGACCGCCGCCATGCCGATGAGCACGGCGAAGAGGCAGACGCACTTTTTTTTTCCAAATCCCGGCCGCACGGTGCACTCAAAAGTTAGCGGCAAGGCTTCGAAGTTTTGCTAAATTCCATTTTTGGGTAATTGGCTTCTGAAACAAACAGGTGACGGCCATGCGACGACTTTTCGGATACGCGGCGCTTTCGACAATATTGGCTTTGCCCTCAGCGTGCTCCTCGGGCGCGGGGCTGGGAAGCGACCGTGGCGGCAACTCGGGCGGCAACGGTGTTGGCGGTAGCGGGCAAGCAGGCGTTCCTGGGCAGGGAGGCACCGGCCAGGGCGGCCAAACCGGCCTGACCGGCGGCATGACCGGCAATTCGGGAAGCGGAGGGGCCAACGGGTCTGGCGGATCCTTTGTCATCTTGCCTCCCAGTGACGGGGGCTTCGACCCGGACGCGGGGTGCACGGGTATTTCGGCGGCCGCAACCAACAAGGTCCAGCCCTCCGACATCATCCTTGCCGTCGATCAATCGGGTTCCATGGGTACGGAAGCCGGGTGGGTTCAGCAGCAGCTGAACGGTTTCTCGCAAACGATTCTGACCGCCGGAATTGACGTGCACGTGGTGCTGATCGCGTCACCGGACGGCGGAGCCGGGCTCTGCAGCGGGTCTGGAAACAAGATTTGCGTTCCCCCTCCGCTCGCCGGTTCCAACTGCGGCGACTCGGCGTCATTTCTAAACGTGAACTGCCATGTGGAAAGCCACGACGCTCTGGAGCGCATCATCAGCTTGTACCCGCAGTACAAGGATTTCTTGCGCCCCGAAGCATCGAAACACTTTATCGCGATCAGTGACGACAACGCGAATTTTCCAATGGGGACCAGCACAGCGGTGGACGCTGCTGCGAGCTACGACGCGCAGATTCGGGCGCTCGATCCCATACTTGGAAATTATGTGTTTCACTCCATTTACGCTTACATCGCGCATCAGGGGTGCCCCTCCGACGGCGAGGGCACAGTATATCGGGAGCTGGTTAAGTTGCGTGGTGGGGTGGAGGGTGACCTGTGCGTTCAGGATTTCCAACCGGTGTGGGATGCTGTGTCGCAGAAAGTCGTCACCGGCGCAGGTCTAGCCTGCGAGTGGAATATTCCGGAGCCGCCGCAGGGACAATTGCTCGATCCGACTCTGGTCAATGTCCAGTTCACCGCCTCCGGAGTGAGCAAGATCCTGGGCCGAATTGCCTATGCATCAGACTGCAGCAACTACGTCGACGCCTGGTATTACGATGATCAGCTTGCCCCGACGAAGATCCTGGTGTGTCCTGACGTTTGCGCCGCATTTCAAAGTGCCACCGCTCAGCAAGTGAACATCGTCTTTGGCTGCGCGGCTCAGTTCGCGGCGCCCCGGTAGCGGCGGTTGCGAAACTGCCTATCGGGGGCGCGCTGGACGTCGGAATAGCGCGCGCCAAGCCAGAAACACCGCGGCTGGCGCAATGACGACCAAGACCAGCAAGCTTAGCCACCAGGGACCGTCGGCCCGACGCTGCTTCGCCGCGATCCGCTCGGATGAATCGCGTTCGGATACTGCGATGAATCGCCCATGACCCATGGTGCTCGCTATGGGTCGTGCCTCTGGTGTCCCCCCGGCGGTGTTTGTGTTGCTGGCACCGGTTATAGCGCGGAGCTCAGGGGGACCGGGCTGTGAGACGTGGATTTCCCAGCGCGGCTTCTCGAGAATGAGCTCGGCGCGCACGGTTTCACCACTCCCCTCTACCTCGAGCATGCCCACGTGCCCCGGGTCGACGTCAAAAAAGACCCGGTAATCGAGGGCGAGCGTGGTTTTCGGTGGACAGCGAAAAACGAAGTGGAGCTCGCCGTAGAGTCGCTCGTCTTCGGGGACGTCGATGCCGCGTCGTTCGACCGGACACGGCGCGTTGCCCGCGCTAATGCTGATGAGCGGCAGAAAATGTCGGAACAAACGGTCTTCGCCGGCACGGACCTCGGGCGCGTTGGATGGAGTGTGCGGTGGTCGCCCCAGCACCTCGGCCAGGTCTTCGACCGGAATCTTGAGCGCGTATTCGACGTCGCCGTTCGGTACAAGGACGATGCGCGAGTGCGCGATGGTGTCTTGATGGCCCGAACCGCTCGACGCGAAGAGCATCCCCGATGCGAGAGTGAGCGCCGTGAGGATCGCGCGGTGCCGCACCGGCGCCTTGGTCAAGGGGCGGTGGTGAAGGTGCGGGGCGCGGTTGAGACTGTGGTGTCGCAATCGATTGCTTCGGCGTACCATTCGTAAGCGGTCCCGGGGTCGAGGCCGCTCCAGCTCACGCTGGCAGTCGTCCCGACCGGCACTGCGCTCAGGGCGCCGATCTCGGCGAAGGCAGAACCCTGGGGGCCGTCCATGTCGTAGCTGAAGGAGAATTGACTGCTGGCGTCGGTCTCGTATCGATCGAGAGTCACGGAATAGGTCTGGACGCTGACGGTGTCGAAGGCGGGAGAGAACCGCATGATCCGCAGCCAACCGTCACCGCCGTTATTGCGACACTGGTAGTCCGACAAGAGTGAGTGCACGGTGACGCCATTGAACACGTCGATACGCTGTCCCTCCTCGCAGATGTGCCCGCACACCATCAAGAACAGGTTTGGGTTGTTGCGTAAAGAGTTGTAGATGGCCTGACCCTGCGTCCCAAAGCTCGCCGGATTTCCGGTGCCCACGATGTAATGACTGGCAACGATGGCGCGTCGATTCGAATACGTCTTGAGCAGACCATCGGCCCAATCGAGCACCGCCTGACCGGGCGTCGTATCGTATTCCAAAGAAATGACGATAAAGTCCATGCCGCCGGCGCTGAAGAGGTTATAGTGGTTGTCGTTGTCGGTTCCGTAGTGGCCACCGTAATAGGACCGCCCTTGGAACCTGGAAATGGGGAAATAGGTGTTGTAATTAGTGGTGCCCCCGCCCGCCTCGATGTCGTGATTTCCCACCGACGAACAATACGGCATTCCATCGGGAAAGCCGGTGAGCGGGGTTTCGAGGATTTTCATGGCGGCGTCAGCATTCACCCACTGCGGAATTGAGCTCGCGACAGTGACGATGT
>DASXTY010000147.1:0-1632 GCA_036505155.1 Polyangiaceae bacterium
GCCCAACGACCCGCCCAACCGGAAACCCCGCATCCGGATAAACCATGAGATCTTCGGCGAGACTCATCGCAGGGGAGTGCCGGAGTAGGGAAAAGGCCACAATTAAAACTGTCGGTCATATCGAGTGCGGCGGGAAGCGGAGCGCCACGCCGCTTTGGGCTCTGGGGACAAGCAGCCGCTGACTGGCCGCATGCAAGCGCGACGCGAGCGGCAGGCCATCCTGGCGCTGGTCGAACCGATGGTGCAACGGCTCTTCACGGAGCTCGGCGAACCCGGCAAAGTTGTCAAGCAGCTCAAGGCTGAAGCGACTTTTGGAACGCGCGCGCGAGAGATCGCGCTCCAGGTCGCGCTGCGAATGTCGATTGAGCGGCAAAAGATCGGTACCCCGTAACTGGCCTGGCATTCGGACGGCCGCCATCTCGCCGAGGCGCGGGACGATGGCGCCATTTCCCTGGGAACTTGACCGAGGCCCTGCTGGCGAAAGTCGGACTCGCACCGTGAGTGTCGCAAGCAATGAACCCCCGCCCAGCGACACGAGACCGACACAGGAACTTGTAGCGGCGTCTCGTAAGAGCGCCGCCGATTTCGCTGAGGACAACAGCGGCGCTCTCACGAGACGCCGCTACGACCAGGCGAAGGAACTCATCTCCCTTCTCCACGGCGATCTCGACTGGATTGAGATGGCGCAGGGTCAGACCAGAATGGAAAAGGGACGGCGGAATACCGTCCCTCTTCCTGCTCGTGCCACGACCGCCAAACAGAACGGTCGTGGCGCTTTGGACTTGAATCGGCGCGCTAACGGACCTCGGTTTCAGACGCTCCTGTGCTGGAGCGCTTCTTCATCGGCCGAGGACTCGCTGCCGCGCTGGCCTGACGGGTCGGCCGGGGACTCGCTGTGGCGCTGGGCGTACGGGTCGGCCGGCTTCGGCGCAGTTCCTCCCCGGTGAGACGGCCATCCGCATTTTTGTCCAGGCTCTTCAAGGCCTGGCTCGCGTTGGCGATTTCGCCGGCATCGATGACGCCGTCGTGATTGGCGTCCAGCGTGGCAACCACGAGCGGAGGCGACGCCTTGGCTCGCGGAGTGGAGGTCTTCGGGCTGCCGGAGACCGGGGCGGATTGCGCTTGGAGCACCGACAGACCGGCTGTGAGTGCGATAAGTACTGCGATGGTGGTTTTCATTGTGTTTTCCTTTCAATTCACTCCGTCCGGCCGCTCGCCTCAGCCATGAGGCAGTTGTTAAAGCAGTGGAGCGGAGCGAAAGCTGGGGCGCGGCGCAACTGGACCGGGTCGTGGATGCTTCGTGTTGCTAACGTAGCTTCCTCGAAGGCCCAGTGGATATCGGCTCTCCGAAGCTCAAAGCTCAAACTGCAAAGCTCAAAACAAGCTCCAAACCTCAAGCCTCCTGGATCGAAGAACCGTAGAAAGACCGGGGCATTTGATCCTTGGAGTTCGGAGCTTGGCAGTTCTCTCGAACTTTGAACTTTGAGCTTTGAGCTCTTTGCGCGCTTGAACGCAACGAACACATCGAAGAGCCCTAACGTTCGGGTGCACGATGGTCGTCGGTTGGACTGACCCGTCGGGATCGCCGCCGCATTGGTTTTGGTTGAAACAGTCTTCATCTTTATCTGCCCT
>DASXTY010000148.1:0-1531 GCA_036505155.1 Polyangiaceae bacterium
CGCTGGCACAAAAAAGGTGAGCGCACGGCTGTTGGCTCACTCCTGCTCGGCCTTTTCGACGACTCCGGCGCGCTGCAGCATGTCGGGGTCTGCGCGAGCTTCACGGACAAGAAGCGACGCGAGCTCGTAGAATTCCTCGCTCCATACCGCGAGAACGCGCTGGACGCTCACCCTTGGAAACATTGGGCCGAGGATACAACAGCGAGGGGTGTAGCCGAGCATCGCATGCCTGGCGGCCAGAGCCGCTGGAGCCAGGGCAAGGACTTGTCTTGGGAGCCGCTGCGTCCCGAACTGGTCGTCGAAGTCGCTTACGACCACATGCAGGGCAGCCGCTTCCGTCACACAGCGCAGTTTCGCAGGTGGCGCACGGACAAGAAGCCGAGCGACTGCACGTATGACCAGCTCGAAGTCGTTCCACCACAAGAGCTAGCGGTGATTTTCGCCGGCGATCGCTGAGTCTCGCTAGCGCGAGCCAGTTCAAACGTTCAATGTTCCGTGTTCAACGTTTTCCCCGTTCCCCACCTTGAACTTTGAACTTTTGAACCTTGAACTCTTACCTTCGGTTACGCCATTCACGCGTTGGATCCTCATCAGGGTCGGGGGTTTCTTGCGCTGGGCGCGACTCTTCGGGCACATTTCGCAGGTTCACTCGGATGCGGGTCCAGGTGGACGACCTGCCGCGCATGGAATCGATCAGCACGTCATCCACGGCGAGAAGCGTGGCCACTTCGGGGTGTTTGTTCTTCCACCTTTCGAGACCGGCGAGGGCCGCTTCTTTGTCCGGAGAGTTCGCGACCACCAGAAACGGCGCCCTGGTCCGTGGCTTCTTCGCGGTGGGTTTCTTCACCGCGGAGCGGGCGCGCGAAGGGGCCACGCGCGGTGCTTCGCCCTCCATCTTACGAAAATGTGGAGGCCAGGGTGCGTCGCCGAGACCTGCAGCCTCGTCTTCCGCCGCGAGCTCCAGCAGCTTTTCGAGCGAACCGGGTGCGGCGTCGATGCCGGTGTGCGGATCGCCGAACTCCGCGAAGCGCTTGGGAACCGTGAGCACGGTGAAGTCGGCCGGGTCGCAGTCGGGGACCTCATGCCAGTGAAGTGGCGTGGACACACGGCCGTCGGGAAGCGGGCGCACGGAATAGGCAGAGCAGGTCGTGCGGTCCTTGGCGTTCTGGTTGTAGTCGAGGAACACGCCGTGACGCTCCTCCTTCCACCACTTCGAGCTGGCCAGAGCCGGTGCACGCCGCTCGACTGCGCGCGATAACGCGAGTGCGGCACGGCGCACCTGGACGAACGTCCAGCGCGGTTCGAGCCGCACGTTCACGTGCATTCCCCGTGAGCCGCTCGTTTTGGGCCAGCCACGAAGCCCCATCTCCTCGAGAAGCGATTTCACCTCAAGAGCAACACGACGCACGTCATCCCAACTGACACCAGGACCAGGATCGAGATCGACACGCAACTCGTCCGGGTGCTCGAGATCACCGGAGCGGACTGGGTGCGGATGTAGCTCGATGCAACCCAGGTTCACGATCCAGGC
>DASXTY010000149.1:0-3373 GCA_036505155.1 Polyangiaceae bacterium
GGACCTCGCTTTGCGTTAGTCAAGCTCAGGATAACAAGCAGCACACGAAAGCATACCTCTTGGTCGCGAACATCGACAACGAGTCGTTTCCTTCCGTGATAACGGTTTGGGCCAGTGGCAACTGTACGTTAGGCACGGAGAATGACTTTGAGCCAATTTTCCTAGCGTATCCCGGCGTGAACGCGTATGCTTGGGGCTTCTACCACCAGGTGGCCTTCGTCAACGGCACGACGGACCCATGCACTACCGTGTTCGGGATATTGACATCGACGGATCCAGCGGTTGGGTCGTGGACCGCTTGGTTTCCTACTAGCTCATTCCCCACCACCATGAACACGCAGACGTTTGGGATGGGCGACTACATCGGCGGCACCGCCACCACGAATCCCACGAACGGTCAGCTGTTCTTCACGTATTCGCAACCCGTGCAGACCACGGACACTGCATGTCCAGTGTGTAACGCTTTTAGTCCCGGTTGGGTTTACAGCACGTCTGTTTATGGCATCCGGGCAACCCCATGAAAACCGCAGTATCTATCACGGCGTGCGTCCTCACCGTCGTTGTCGGCGGTTGCGGCCGTGTCGCAGACCAAAACGCGCTTGGAAGCGGCGGTGCCGGGGGAGCGCCTGCAGGGTCAGGCGGCGTCCAGCAAGCCCGTGGCGGGGCTAGCGGTAGCACGCTCGGAGGCACCGGCGGCACGGTCGTTGACGGCGGCGCTGGGGGCTACGCCGGAAAGGCATGCACTAACGGGTGTGAATGTGGGTGGTGTCACTACTGTAACAACGGCCGATGCGAGCAGTCCCCACCGGGCGTTTGCGACTTCTCGGGGGACACTTGTCCGGTCTATTTTCCGCCCGACGGGAACTGCAATTCGCCCCCGGCCGGCACCGAGATGCCTTGTCGGGGGACCGGCCAATACGCATCTGGCGTCATATGCCCTTGCACGGGGGGAACCTGCGTCGATGGATGTTGTCACCTGCCAGACGGCGGCATCGCAGACTTTAACAGCCCCGCGTGCCAGCCGCCCTACCCAGGTCAGTAAGCGTGTGGCCGGAAGGCGCGCGCGAAAGGCCCTTGCGAAAAGGGCGACCTTGCGACCGGGTGCTACACCGGTCGTAAGCGTTTTGTGAGCTTAAAGCGACAAGGTGATCCAAACCCTGAGGTGGTTGTAGAAAGGTGACATAACCTCCAATCTACGAACCAAAAAAAGCCCGGATCTGGCGGAAATTCCAGCAATTGTTTATAAAGTGAGCTCCTCACTCACACCAACAACACCACGGCCACCACCAGCATCGAATACGACGAGCTCGGCCGCCCCAAGCTCCAAAACGATCCCGACGGCACCACCAAATGGACCTATGACGGCACCGGCCCCAACGAAATCGGCCGCCTCGTCGAGCTCGAAACCACCGCCCGTCCCGGCAGCTCCAAGCTCCACAAAATCCGCTACCACTACGAGCCCGCTCCGTGGTTGCCCGGCGCGGCCGCGGGTCCCGACGGCGCGCGCAGCGATGAGCGTCCGGCGAAGCTGGCGAATCACCGCCGACCGCCGGGGTCTCGGCCACCGGCTGCCGCCTCGAGCACGCGAAGAAGCTGCCGCCTGGCGGCGGAACGCGCCGTGCTCCGACATCGGGCACTGTGTCCGAGCAAGCGGGCTCGACAGCTGCTGGCGTGTCGCGTGGGTCCATCCCGTACGAGCGCCACCAACCTGAGAGCACGACGCTCTATGCCGTGGTGCGTGACAACATCAACACGCTCTACGCGGCGGTCGAAGCGGGATTGTCGGGTGCAGCATTACCGGAGTTCGTGCGCGAGGAGCTCGAAGGGTATTTGTCGTGCGGCCTTTTATGTCGAGGCTTTGCCCTATTGAAGTGCTCGGATTGCGCCGAGCGCCGGCTGGTGGCGTTTTCGTGTAAGGGCCGCGGATTTTGTCCGTCGTGTTTCGGCCGAAGAATGTGCCAAACCGCGGCCAATCTGATCGAGCACGTGGTGCCCAGCGGCGTGCCGCTGAGACAGTGGGTGCTGACGCTGCCGCATGGGTTGCGCTACCGGCTGGCCTACGACGGCAAGCTGCTCGGCGCGGTCTGCCGGATCTTCGTCGACTCGGTGCTGGGCTGGTACCGGCGACGCCTAGCGGAACACGGGGTGGCTCGGGGCAAGAGCGGAGCGGTGACGGTGATCCAGCGGGTCGCGTCGGACTTGCGCCTTCATCCCCACTTTCACGCGGTCTTCTTGGATGGCGTGTACGTGCAGAGCCCGAGTGGCGAGCTCGAGTTCGTGGAGCTGCGCGGCTGCGCACGACCGAAGTCGCTGATGTACTGCAAGTGGTGCGCGCACGCATTGTCAATTACCTCGAGCGGCGTGGCGTTGTCGAGGGAAACGCTGAGCTCTGCGTGCTCGACGACGAGCTCAGCGAGCGCGAGCCGGCACTGGCACAGTTGGCGCGCGCCGCAGTGTCCGGTCTGCAACCGGCCGGTCCGGAGCTCCGGCGCCGGCCCGAGCCGATCGCGCTGCGCGGCCGGCCTGGAGTCGAGATCACCAGGCCCCTGTGTGCCCAGGAGCTCGGCTTCAATCTGCACGCGGCCACGCGCGCCGGCGGGCTGGATGAGGCGGGACGCGAAGCGTTGCTGAAGTATGTGTTGCGCCCTCCCATCGCCACCGAGCGTGTGCAGCGAGGCCCGGATGGGTTGGTGAGGATCGCCCTCAAGCGGCCGTTCAGCGACGGCACCGTCGCCATCGATCTGGATCCGTTGTCTCTGCTCTGTCGGCTTTGCGCGTCGGTGCCTTCGCCGAAGCTGCACACCGTCAGGTACGCTGGTGTCTTGGCCGCGCATTCCAAGTGGCGCTCGCTGATCATCCCCGCGCCGTCCGACGACGCGGACGCCACGTCACCAAAACCGAGCCACGACACACTGCCACCGATCCGCGCGAGATCCGTATATCGGCCTATGGCTGAACTTCTCAAGCGAACGTTCGGGATCGACGTCGAGCTGTGCATCCGCTGTGGCGGTCGGATGCGGTTGGTCGCGCTCGTCACTGACGCCCACAGCATCGCGCGCATCCTGAACCACCTGGGCGAGCCGACTGAGCCGCCCGCGCGCGCGCCAGCCAGAGATCCGCCCTACTTCGCCAGTCGGGCCGAGCGACGAAAGCCGGCCACGCAGGGGGAGCTGTTCGAGTAGCGAACACTGACGGCATGAGACGCATGACAAGGGGCCCGGCTTCCGATGCACCGCGGCTGAAGCGGAAGTCCTACGCGCTCCCATCGTTGACCTGCCAAACCCAGAGCGAGTCGCCCTCCTTCTGGGCCTTGCGCTGGAGCAACGACCGCCCGGTCATGCACCGCCAACTGCGTTCAATTTACCTACGCGCA
>DASXTY010000150.1:0-4899 GCA_036505155.1 Polyangiaceae bacterium
GCCCAGGCCTCAAGCAACATGACGAGACGCCTGCTCGCAGCGTCATGCACAGCGGATTCCGGCACGGTTCCTCCCGGGAGCTCCCACTCGCGTAGCCGGGGCTCGACCGGGTATCGGATCGTGACCGCTGCTCTAACCGCCCGACTCACGCTATCCAGTGTAGCCAGCATGGGCTGCTCTTGCGAGCGGGGAGGTTCACGCGGCGTGCCAGGCGATCCGGTCGGGTAATTCGGGGAGTTTTTCCGGGCCCAGGCTGGCGAATCAGCGGCTACCTCGCTTCCAGCGTCACATGCACCGGCTTCGGCCGTGCTGGCCGCTTGGCTTTGAGCGCCTGAAGGCGCTTGCGCACGTCGCTGCGGCCGCCAAGCTCATCGAGCACGAGTGAGCCCAGAGTTGTCCAAGTTCCCGCATCTGGGCGGTGGGTTCCGGATTCCCAGCGCGAAACAGTCTCGGGCGTGGTTCCTAGCAGCTTAGCCACTTCGAGCGCGGGCAGCCCGATTGCCTTTCTCATGAAGCGGAACGTCTCGCCGGTCGCTGGGCCATTCTCGGCCAAGTGGCGAGCCACGCGTCGCTCGAAGTCAGAAAGTATCTTGTGCTCCATGTACGACTCGCCGCACTTCCGACAAACCGTGACCGGCAAATCAGCGACGAACCGAGTCTTGGCGACGTTCACGTAATGCTTCTCAGTTGCCCGTCTGAACTTCGCGTTTCCACACTGTGCACATTTCATAGAGCTGTCCTTCAGAACATCCGCGGCTCGAGCGGCCCGCGTCGCGCATACGCTCGCGAGCGTGACGAGTGTACACAACTCGTCCGGCCAGTGCATACCCACGAATGGACTTGAGCGCCTCATGGCTCACTATAACAGTCTAGGTTAACTTGATGAATCGTCAAGTGGGATCAAGGACAGGCCGCTGCCGATCCAGAGCTCGCCGTGCTCTCGGTCATGGCGCACGGCAGCGGCGACGCTCAGACGGCGGTGCAAGTGGCTTTTGCCGCGCTGGTGGCCAGCCGGGGGCTGGATGACGAGCGTGCGGTGCTATACTCCGATTGGATCCGTATTGCATTGGGAAAGGCCGCACGGGCGGCACTGGAGCAGCTGATGGAAACGCGGGGATACGAGTTTCAAAGTGAGTTTGCTCGAAAGCACGACGCTCTCGGACGCGAAAAGGGTCGGGCTGAAGGTAAAGCCGAAGGTAAAGCCGAAAGTGTGCTGGGGATACTAGAGGAACGCGGTCTGTCGGTTTCCACCGAGCAGCGCGAGCGGATCCTCACCACCACGGATCTCGAGACGCTCGATGGCTGGATCCGCAAGGCTGTCAGAGTCAGCTCGACTGAGGCCCTGTTCGAATAAGGGTTTTAGCTCCTGAACATCGCCCGAGAGCTGCGTTACGACCCTTTTCGTGCCCGCGCCCGGAGCGCCCACACGCACCAGCGAAGATAATGGGGCAGCCACCGGCGAAGCTGAAATCGGCTCTTCACCAGGCGAGCGCGCGGCGGCTTCTCGTCGGGCGCGAGCGCCTCGAGAGCCGGCAGAGTGGGGTGTTCTTCGGTGTCGTAACAAATCAGAGCTCATAGTTCGATGGAAGCTCCGCCCGAGCCTTGCCACAGAAGGCGCCGATGTTTTCCGCTTCGTGGAATACGGGTAGGACAACGGAGTAACGGAGCGACTCCGCTCGCACTGTCGCACGCCGAGTCGCTCGTGACCGGTGAAAGTCAGACGAGCGCCGCGCCAGGTCCTAGTCAGCCACGTGCGAATGCACGCTGCCCCATGCAGTTCCCGTGTTTCAAGCCACGTGAGCGCGTGGTGTTAGAGCGCCGCGGTCCTTCAGCTGGCGATGCAGCGCTCCCGGCGCAAGCTCGAAGCCGTTCGGCCACGCGAGCGCTCCGAGCTCGAGGAAGAACCGCACGAAGTAAACATCGTCAACCAGCGCCCGGGTGAGCGACGTTTCGCGGGTGATGAGTGGCGCGACGTCGTAGTCGCCCGAAGTTCCGTCGGAGAACTCGAGCCGGAGAACGCGATCGTGGACGGCAGTTGCACGAATGAGCTTGATCACTGGTCAGCTCCGGGGATGCGCTCGAGCGGTTCGACGGGCATGGAAAGAAGGCCCTGCGGGACTCGGTATTATAGCGCACTCCTCGCGCGGATCATTCGAGCTGGTCATCCCCCGGGAAACATAGCGGAGGTCGAAAACGGACGAGCCGGCTCGCGCGATATGCTTGGACGTCACCCCGCATCTGGCCCAAGCTTCGGTGCGTGGTGCGAGTTCACCAGGGCGACGTTCGCGTGTGCGTCGCCCCAGCTGCTTGGCCGCGATGACCGCCCTGGTGCCGGTCGAGCGCCTCGAGCAGATGCGCCGTTTCGCCCGCCAGCACGCACATAAGGTCCTCAAGCGACAAGAGCGAGGACCGGGCACCAACTGTCAGGTGCGCACTATTGCGCCCGCCTTCGCCCGGAGCGCCCACACCGAGGCAGAATCCCGCCGTGCTTTCGATGGGAGTGCGCTCGAGAAATGCCTTCTTATAGGCTTTGAAACTGTGGGTGGGGTCACGGGTGGGAACCCCTGCAATGTAATGTAGGGAGACGCCGGCAAGTTGACTGAGCAATCCCTTTACCAGCGGGCCGCCGATCTGTTTTCCCCCTGGAGCGTAACGACTGGCACAGGCGACGTCGACACCCGACTCGACCAAGCGAAGCATGTCTTCGACGCATCTAAAGTCGTCCGACAAGTCCGCCATCATGACCAAGACCACCGGCGCCTCGGCCGCGCGCATCCCAGCATCGATCGCGTAGCGAACACCCGGGCCAAGGTCGCTCTTCACCAGGCGCGTGCGCGGCGGCTTCTCGTCCGGCGCGAGCGCCTCGAGAGCCGGCAAACTAGGGTCTTCTTCGGTGTCGTAGCAAATCAAAAGCTCATAGTTCGGGGGAAGCTCCGCCCGAGCCTTGCGACAGAAGGCGCCGGTGACAGTCAGACGAGCGCCGTGCCAGGTCCTAGTCAGCCACGTGCGAATGCACGCTGCCCCCTGGTGCTCGCCGCGCTTTCCGTGATGTCACGCCGGCGTTGCGAGACGCCTGATCGAACGAGGGGAGCTGCTTGGACGCGCCAGCGCCCACCATTCGGAGCACCTTGCCCAAGCAGTTTCAGGGTTTTCCTGCGTCGGAATCTCAGGATCTTCCAGCCCTCCCGACGACCCTCCACTTCAGCGCGGTCACCCTTGTGCACCGCTCAGGGTAGAATCATGACGTGCAGACCGACTCAGTGGAGCTCACCATCATGGTGCCGGCGTCTCTCGCGGACGCGGACGCAGCCGAACGTGCGCGTGTCCTCCTGGTTCTCGACGCGGTGCGCAGCGAGCGGATAACCTGGAGAGCGGCCGCCGCAACGCTGGGAATTGCGCCGGATCGCCTGCTTGATCTCGCGCGGGAGCATGCGTCTCCGTCGTCCGATATGAGTTGAACGATCTGCACGATGACCTGGAGACGCTTACCAAGCTGGAACGCGGACGCGCCCCTGGTGCATGATCATCGCCGCAGATACGTCGCCCCTGCTTCACCTCGGGCGCATCGGTAGGCTCGAGCTCATTCCGGCAGTTGTGGGACGGGTCACCGCGCACGGTGTGGGCAGAGCTCGTGCAGGGGGGCACACGCCCGGAGGTCGTCGCCGCTATCAAGACCGCCGGTTGGATCGACGTTGTCGAGGATCCCATCGCTCAGGATCTGGGCCTGGACCCCGGCGAAACCGCCGCGATCCTCTTGGCTGAACAGCTCCACGCAGACGCGCTGCTGATCGATGACCGTCGCGGACGGGCTGTCGCGGCGGCGCGCGGCATCGTCGTCATCGGTACCCTCGGCATCCTCGCGGGAGCGCGTAGAGCAGGAGCGTTGGAGCGAGCGGCTCTCGTTGTGACAGAGCTGCGTGCGGATGGCTTCCGGTTGTCCGATGACCTCGTTGCTGAGTTCTTACGGGGGCTCGGTGAGGGTCCCTAGACCCTGTGACTTTTGCATCTTTCCTGGGAAGAGCGCGATGAACTGTATTGGTTGGGCTGGGCCCACCATCTGATGGATCATCGGTCCCGCGGGGGCGCAGGGCTTGACAGCTGTACACGTATATGGTCACATACATGTCATGCGGAAGACCAATGCGCTCCAGATGCGCCGGAGTCTCGGCAAGGTTTTGCGCGAGCTTGAGCGCACTGGGGAGCCCGTGCTCGTGGAGAAGAATCGGGAACCGGCTGCAGTGCTCATCACCCTACACGATTTCCGCGAACGCTTCGCCGATCAGACGGCGGCCGAAGAGCGCGAGCGGCTGGCTCAGGAGATTCTGGCCTTCCGGCGGGTTGCGCGGAAATCTCGCAAGCGTGCCGCCGAGCTCGTGCGCGAATTGCGCGGTCCCCTTTCGTGATCTCAGTCATTGACGTCTCTGTCGCAGTGAAGTGGCTCGCGGCGGATGGCGATGCCACGGATGCTTCGGCGGAGCGCGTACTCAAAGCGACTTGTCGCGCATTCGCGCGAGTTTGTGGTCCCCGAGTTGTTTTTTTACGAGCTGGCCGCCGTGTTATGTCGGCGCCTTCGGCAGGCCAGTGATGTTGTGCGCGCGCTCGATCGCGCTTCCCGTCTTGGTATCCGGCGCTTCCCGTTCGACGCAAGATTGATCCGAAGAGCGACTCGCCTCGCATTTGATTACGGGGTCACCGGTTATGACGCTTGTTACGCCGCTCTTGCTGTCGAGCTGGGCGCTGTGTGGCTGACCTTCGATCAAGCCGCAGCTGCGCGACTGGCTTCGCTATCTGTGTGCCGCATCCCCGCCTGATTCGCTGAATCGGAATCTCGGCGACATAGTCGCGGGGGGCTTTCCCGCAGCTGCACTTGTTTCAGAAGCGATCGGAGCATGCTACCCT
>DASXTY010000151.1:0-3618 GCA_036505155.1 Polyangiaceae bacterium
CGTCGCTCACGGTCAATCAGGGTTACGGTGCGGAAGTTCGTTGGGACGTGGTCCTGGTCGCGGGTCACTCATACCGGATGCAGGTCATGGTCCATGACGGTGACCAAAACAAGGTGGGCGGCGATTCTGGTGAGGCTTGCGTGGACTTCTGCGCGGGCAACGCGTGTCCCGAAGGAAGCGCTTCGTGTACCTTGGCCCTGCCGAACGAAGGCGCCACTTGCTCGCCCGGAAATGTTTGCGTGAACGGCTGCTGCGTCACGACGGTTCCGACGGTGGGCTAACCAGGCCCCTCCTGACATTCCTGCCGCTCTGCCCTACCGCGCGAGGGCAAGCCTTCCCGCCCGCCGAGCGAGCCGACCGGTGCGGGAAGCACCTTGATCCCAAAGCTTGCGTGGGTCTACCCTAGGGCCCAAGACCGATGCGGGCTTGGATTTTCGTCACCTTGGCGCTCTCGACGGCCTCCTGCGCGACCTACCAGCAAGACCTGAGCCGCGGGCAGCGGCTCTACGAAAGCAACGAATTTGAGCGCGCTTTGGCTATTTGGCGCGCGCTCGAATCGGACACCGATTCGCTGACCCTCAATGATCAGGCGCGTTACGCGTATCTCCGGGGGATGACGGACTATAGACTCCGCTTTCGCGCCGATGCTCGGCACTGGTTGGCGGTCGGCAAAGCTATCGAACAGGAGCACCCCGGAGGATTGAGCCAGGAATGGAAAACGCGCCTCGAGGAAACGCTCGGTGACTTGAATCGCGATGTTTATGGCGGCGCCGAGTCAATGGGGAAAGGTGCTGACAGCGGTAAATCTGCGGGTGAACCCACAGCGACTGCGCCGTCGACGCCCGCAGCGCCGCCTGCTGGGGGAGGCAGCGGCACGTGTCAGTCGAGCTCAGACTGCAGCCCTGATCAGGTCTGCCGCGACAACGTGTGCGCGCCGAAATAGGTTGTAGCGAGATCGAGGGTTTACGGTGCCGGTGGATCGGACTGCCGGCGCAACGCGAAGAGTTCATCTTTGGCGGCGAGTTTCATCTTCTTCAGATCAGTCATCTGACGTTGCTCTTCAGGGGTGAGAAACGCTCGTTTACCGAGCTCCGCCACCTGCTCAGCAAGCGTGCGATGCCGCTGCTCCAGTTCTGTCAGTCGCTCGATCGCCATCACCTGGTTCATTGGGGAGCACCTCCTAATTTTGGCGGGCTGCCCAGCCTCTTCACACCGGATATGCAAACGCTCTTCGCGTAGGACAACTCGGATGCGGATGCGGAAGGCCGGTCCGTCACTCCGGATTAACTTAGGGGCGTTTTCATGGATATTCAATAGTTTTTAGGCGCCAGCTGGGGATGCAAGATCGAGGCCGTCTCAGTCCGGAGGGCCCCGTAAAACGGGTCCCTGAAACAAAGCGGAAAAAACCGGAAGGCAGCGCACCCGATTGGCGTTCCCGCGCTACACTGGGGTTCAGTGCCACGTTTTTCGTTTGCTCTCCTCGCTTTCGGCGCCCTATTGCTCACTGGCTGTGGCCGCGCCGCCCCAGCGCCGCGGTCAGCGGCGGCGTCCTCCGACCAGCGACTCGATGGGCAGGGGAGACCGGGGCGGGTCATTAGGGTTCCGCGAACCATTGTTGGCAAGAATTTTGCTGTGGGTTTGGACGAGCTCTACGCGGAGGCGGAAGCCAAGCGCGAGCATTCCGATCCCGCGTCCGCTGCGGCGAGTTTTGACCGGGTCGTGGAGCTTGACAGCGAGGGCTCCTTCGCGCCCAAGGCCCTGTTTCAAGCTGCTGAGTCCCACGACTTAGCTGGTAAACCCGCAGAAGCACAGGCTCGCTACGATCGTTTAGTCCGAACTTTCCCCAAACATCCGCTGGCGCGGGTAGCGCTGGTTCGCAATGTGCGACTGTCGACATATCTGGATCGGTGGCCGCGCGCGGGAGAGCTAGGCGAACTTTTGCTCACGCGTTACCAAGACTTGAGGCCGCTCGAAAAAATTGTCGCCTACTCCGGCAAGGCGTTCGAGATGGTGGCTAAGGAACGGGACGATCTCGCGCTTCGTTACGTCGACAAGGCGCGCGACCTCATCGAGACCGATGGGTTGGATCGCGCGGGTAGGTTGTCACCGGATGTTGCGGCCGTGTATTTTGCTCTGGGGGAAGCGCGGCGCATGCGTGCTGAGCGCATCCATTTTTCGGACGAACCCCGGAGGCTACCCGAGCTCTTGGAGCAGCGTTGTCAGTTGTTGCTAGATGCCCAGAGCGCATATTCCGACAGCATGCGCGCTTACGACGCGCACTGGTCCACCATGGCAGGCTACCGGGTCGGTGAGCTCTACCAATCGTTGCATCGTGATTTGATGCAAGTGCCGGCGCCGCGCACGGCGGACACCGATGAACGGCGGCAGCTTTTCGAAGGTGCTATGCGATTACGCTACTCCGTCTTGCTTTCCAAGGCGCGCGCTATGATCGAGCACACATTGAGCATGGCCGAGCGCACCGGCGAGCAGACAAGTTGGGTCTTAAAGGCGAAGCAGGCGAAGGAATCCATAGAGCGCGACATCCAGCGCGAGGAGCAGACGCTCGCCGCATTGCCCTACACGCGGCGGCAGCTCGAGACAGCGCTGCGGACTCTCGGGAAAACAGGGCCGCGTTGACGCATTGCGGCAAGCGGTGCGGCCCCTCCCTCCGCGCATAAAATCTCTGCTTTTTCTGGGGTACCGGGGCGCCCGGGCCGGTGGGTATGAATTATGCTTGACACCCTAGGGGACCGGCGCTACCAGAGGCCCCTCGTCCTCGAGGTCCCCATCCAAAATCTCGCCAGCTTTCGCGGAGGGGAGCGACGGAGGCAATTTGTGTTTTGTTTCTGCTTCCGTCCGCTTAGGCAGCCTTAATCCGCTGAGCGGTCTCTTTTTTAACTCTCGGGGCTCGCTCGTGCAATCTCAGCGCAATCAAAAGCCGTTGTCGGCCTACCGATACCGCTGCCTCTCAGCGATCGGGGAACGTCTGATCGCTCGAGCAAGTGATTACCGTCACGCTGGCGTAGCTCAACCGGTAGAGCACCTGCTTTGTAAGCAGGGGGTTAGGGGTTCGACTCCCCTCGCCAGCTCGGGGTGCTTGGCAGGTGCGTTGAGCTCGGACGGAGCTCACGGGTTGAAGTCGATTTCCAATCGCCGGGAGGGTTGCCCGAGTGGCCAAAGGGAGCAGGCTGTAAACCTGCCGGCTTGCGCCTACGTTGGTTCGAATCCAACACCCTCCACCCAGTGCTTGGGTCCGTCCTCGACGGAGCCGTTCGCGGGAGTAGCTCAGTTGGTAGAGCGTCAGCCTTCCAAGCTGAATGTCGCGGGTTCGACCCCCGTCTCCCGCTCTGGCTTCTATCCCCCAACCTTGAGAAAACTGGCCCACCTAGCTCAGTTGGTAGAGCGCGTCCTTGGTAAGGACGAGGTCACCAGTTCAATCCTGGTGGTGGGCTCTTTTATGTCCCGCCCGCCCCCCGGACCCCCAACGACGCTTCGCTCCGTTCAGCGCGGGCGAGCTGCGCTCGCGTAAGTAGCAACGACAATCGGTAAGAGACCATGGCCAAAGAAAAGTTCATTAGAAAAAAGCCACACGTCAACGTAGGCACCATCGGGCACATC
>DASXTY010000152.1:0-7670 GCA_036505155.1 Polyangiaceae bacterium
ATGAAGGATATGGGAAAATCCTGGCGGGCGCAACCCTGCCACCTGGTTTTTTCCGGAAATCCGAGCAGATGCTCCCCCTTTTCAAAATCCTTAGGGGAAAACACTCAGGTCAGGGGGTGGACTTGGCTCTCTCGGTTGGTATAAAGGGCGCCCTACTTAAAAATGGTCCGGAGGCTGCCGTCTTCGGAGCCGCACCATTCGGGAGGAAACGATGGGTGCTCACGGTGGAACACGCTTGCGTTGGTTAATCTTGTTGGGGTTTCTGGGGACGCTCTTTTCGGGAGCTTGCGGGAGCTCGAGCGAAAACCCCAAACCACCCCTCACCGACGACGAAACCTATTGCGCTGAAGTCGCCACCGCCACCTGCACCTGGGCGAGAAGCTGCTGTGAGCTCGGCGAGCTCCAGCAGGTGCTCGGCCTCACCAGCTCCGACGCCTATTCGGTAGAGCTCGTTCGGCAGGCCCAAGCGAACGACAGCCGATGCCGGGACATCGTGCACTCGAGCTGCGTGACCGCCAATCGGGACTTGATGGAATCCATTCGGACCAACCGGGTTACGCTGGACCGCGCTGCGCTCCAAGCGTGCTTGACGGAGCTCACACGCGCTTCTACCGCGTGTGACGTTGGGCTAGCCCGCGGGCCGACGGTTACCAAGGCTTGCGCCCTCGACCAGATTTTCATTGGAAACGCCAAAACCAACGACCCGTGTTTTCACGAGCTCGACTGTGCCACGGGGTTCTTTTGCTGGCGCGCTGGAAGTAGCTCAGACGCCGGAATTTGCCGCCCCGTGGTCCAGGGAGGACAGGCTTGTCGGGACAGCACCAAGTGTGATCTGTCGTCGGTGTGCGTGCCGGTGGCCACTCGAACCGAAAAATGCGCGCCGCTCGACCTGCAGATGGACGGGGGATTTTGCACCAGCGATGCGCTGTGCGGCGCGACTTCGTTCTGTAACTCTGCAACTTTTACCTGTGATCCCAAGGGAGACGGGGGCCAAGAATGCAATCGTCCGAAACATTGCTTGTCCGGGCGCTGCAATCTCGATCAGCGCCAGTGCCTACCGCGACGGCCGGCCGGCGAGCCGTGCAGCTCGCAATCCGAATGCCAGGACGGATTGTGGTGCAACCCGGCGTATGCGTCGAGCTCCTGCAGCCGCCCGCTGCAGACCGGCGATGCGGGTGATCAGTGCAGCAGCACCGCGCCGTGCGGCGCGGGGTTGGTCTGCGTCGGCAACTTCTGTCAGCTGCCCCTGGACATCGGCCAACTATGCACTTCCGACGCGCAATGCAACGCTGCGTCCTACTGCAGCAGGACCACCAATGTTTGCGTCAGTCCGCGCAAGCAGGTGGACCAATCGTGTACCCGGTCGCGCGAATGCGCGGCGGACCTCTACTGCAGCGGACTCATCACCCAGACTTGCCGCCCGCGCATCATCTTGGGCGAGTCCTGCCTGGGCGCGCCGGATGCCTGCGCCCAGGATACCCGCTGCGATCCCTTCACCGACACCTGTAAGCCGCTGCTCCCGGTAGGCGAGCCCTGCTCCAGCGCGGGGGACTGCGAATCGGGACTCCTGTGCGAGTCGTTTGCGGGGCAATGCGACACGAAGCTCATGACCAGCGCCCCCTGCGATCAGTCCAGCTCCTGTCCCACCGCAGAATATTGTTCCAGCACTGGCGCCGTGCTGCTCTGTCAGCAGCCGGCCCCGGTCGACGAAGGCCAGCGCTGCGGGTCGTCGAGCGTTGCTTGCAGGGCAGGGCTCTACTGTGGCTCCGACTTATTGTGCCATCGGCTGGGTGGAGCCAACGACAGCTGCACTCAAGACAACCAGTGCGACATGGCATTTTTCTGTAACCTCACCACCGATGTGTGCACAGCCTTGCGTCCCGTGGGGGGCACTTGCTCGTCAGACAGCCAGTGCGCAGCGGGGCTCTATTGCAGCTCTCTTACCACGCAGTGCAGGGCTCACGCAAACCTCGGCGAAGTGTGCTCGACCTCGAGCTTCGCTACCGCTCCGACCTGCAGTCCGGGCCTTAATTGTACCCTGAACGCTCTCACTTTGATGTATTCGTGCACAGCGCTGCCCGGTGCCGGACAGAGCTGCTTGTCATCGTCCGGCTGCGCCACCGGCCTATATTGCAACGCCACATTCATTTGCACCGCCCTCGGAATGGCGGGGCAGTCCTGCAACAGCACCAGCCAATGCGTCAAAGGCTTGAACTGCGACTCGACCACTCACCTGTGTGTCAATCCAAAAGCCGCAGGGGAGCAATGCAAGTCGTCCATCGATTGCCAAACCGGCTTGACCTGCCATTCCTATTCGGGAACCTGCAGCCCGCGCACGGCAGCCGGTGGCTCCTGCATCGCAGACCAGCAATGTGTTCAGGGGTACGAGTGCCTGCTGGATAGCACCTGCGAGGCGCGCGCTGCGCTCAACGAAAAGTGCGACACCGACCACCCCTGCGCTCCAGGTCTGCGTTGCGACACGGAGTGGGGCGTCTGCAGAACGCTCGAAGGTCCTTTCTCCTCCGGTCTGCGGTGCCACGTCAGTGAAGAATGCTTGAGCGGAAGCTGTATCGATCACATCTGCACCGGCGCTTGCCAGGGGCTAAGTCTGTAGGAACGAAACCGCCGCCTCCGCCCCGGATGAACTGCTCGACTCCATAAGAAAATCGTGCGAACATGCGGAAACCGCATGTCCAGCGCCGGGTCACAACGCAGTTGGAGCCGTTTTTGGCGCGGGCGCTCGGGGAAATCCGGCGCTTCTGGCGGCGCTCACAAGGAGGGATCCGGTTCTGTAGACACCCGCCAGGCGCTCGATGCCGAAGTGCGGGCGGCACTCGATGGGGATCGTCACGCGCGCCGTCGTTTGGTGCTCCGGCTCGGCCCCTGGATGCTCGGAGTGATTCGGGCGGTGTTGGGCTCCGCGCACCCTGACGTGGAAGATGTGCTGCAGGAATCCCTGCTCGCGCTGTTTCGGGCCCTGGAGGCTTTTCGCGGCGAGTGCAGCGTGGTGCACTACGGCTGTCGCATAGCGTTGCAGCGGAGCCTGGATGCGAGAAAACATCTGCGCGTGGTCCAGGGCGCCCTGGACAAGCTCGAGCGGCAGGCTCACCTTGAGGAGCCGGAGCTTGCTGACGGTGCCATTGCGCAGCAACGCTCGAGCCTGTTACTCGATCTTTTGTTGCGGGAAATCCCGCAGGAACAAAGCCAACCACTGGTGATGCGGTACGTCCTTGGCTATTCAATCGACGAGATCGCTGCCGAAGCGGCTGTTTCCCGCAATACCGTGCGCAGCCGCCTGCGCCTGGCCAAGGAAGCGCTGAGATCACGGATTGATCAGGATGAACGGTGGCGCGCCCTGGGCCAGCGCTGGCGTGATCTCGAGGAGAAGGCGGGATGACGGCTGTGCTATTGCACCCCGAGGAATTGCTGGATAAGTCGCGCGCGGGCCGTTTGTCAGCCGTCGAACGACGCCAGCTCGATCATCACCTTGCGCAGTGTGACGGCTGCGCGCTCGAGCTAGAAGTGGGCGAAAAGCTCGCGCTCGCCGCGTCGACGCTTCCCGGCGATGGCGAGCTCCTCGAGCGAACCGCGATTCGCGTGACCGATGAGCTCGAAAGAGGCGAAACTGGTCACGCCCGAAGATGGCGCCGAGTCCTGCTGGCGCCGGCTACGGCCGCGGTGGCGGTGGTGCTGATCGCCGGGGGAGCGGCGGCCGGCTACTTGGCGGCTCGCGTTCGGACTGGTCTCACCTTGCGATCTGGGGACGACGGTGCGAGCGCGACCTCCGTGCGCGTCCGTGAAACAGCTGCTTTTGCGAAATCGCCGGACAACTCCGCACCGCCTTCCGCCGAGGTGTTGAGCCCAATGCCTTCGGCCGAGCCGGTTCCAGCGCCCCCCGCACCCCGTGCGGCAACTGAGCCCGACGCCACCGAGCTTTTTGCGCAGGCGAGCGCCGCACGCCGCGCAGGCCAGCTCGACCGCGCCGTGGGCCTCTTGCAAAAACTGCAGGCCCGATTCCCGCGCGAGCCAGAACAGCTGGTGTCGCGAATGGTGCTCGGTCGCATTCTCCTCCAGCAGGTCGGGAGCCCGGCTCCGGCCCTCGAGCAGTTCAACGCATACCTCGATCAGGGCGGCCCGCTCCAAGAGGAGGCTCTGCTCGGGCGGGCGTTGAGTCTGGCCAAGTTAGGGCGTATTTCCGAGGAGCGAGAGACCTGGAAACAGCTGCTCGACAAGTTTCCCGATTCCATGCACGCGGATCGAGCCAGGGCGCGCCTCAGCACCTCTGATTGATGCCGCATTGGCTCGGGCTGCGCCGCACGACTGCCCAGTTGCGTGCGGTGGTGGTGCTCGTCTGGTTGATGGGAGCGCGTGTTTCGCCGGCGCAAACAGCTGACGCGAAGCGAATAGAGCAAATCAGTGTCGTCATCGCGGGCGACCCGGAGGCAGCGCGCGAGCTCCGCTCTGTTCTTCGCGATGTGGTCGGCGAGCTCCACGTTACCTTGGAGTTTTCCACCGTGGAGCGGGTGGATCCCCGGACGGTATTGACCCCGAAGAAGCCGGAAAATCTAGAAGAGGCTCCACTGGCTCGGGTTTGGATCGACCTCGGGTCCGAGCAAAACGCGACTTTGTATTTAGTGGATCGTCCGTGGGAGCGCGTGCTGGTGCGTTTCATCCCGCGCGAGCCTGGCAAGGACCAGCTCACCTTTGAGCAACTGGCCCAAGTCTTGGCCGCGACTGCAGAAGAGCTGCTCGCCGGCGGTCGCATCGGCGTACAAACCGAGCGAGCCCGTCGAGAGCTGGGGATGGCCGCGCCCCCTCATGCTCCGCGCACCAAAGCTGGAATTTCCACAAGCCGAAAAAGTCCAGAAAAGGCGAGGGTGCCGCCGCAAAGGTACCAGGTATCCGTGGGGTTATCTTATGAAGCGGAGCTCTACAGCAAGAGCGGGACCCTAGCCCACGGTCCCGCGGCATTTACCTGGTTGGAACTCCAAGTGGGTTCGATTCCCCTGGCCCTGGTTGCCAGCGTCCAATACCGGCCGCTGTCTGTCGATGCTGACCCGGTGGGGGCAAGATTACAAACGGTGGCGCTTCGCGCGGCACTCGGTGCCTTTGTCCTGAACGCGGAGCGATGGAAGGTGCTTGGTGCCGCGGGCATCGGGACCGACCTCACGCACATCGATCCGGTGGTCGGCCGCGGCGCGCAACCCGACCGCGCTCGATGGCAGAGCACGCTGGTGCTTCGGGCGTTCGGGCTCGCCGGCTATAAACTGGATAAAATGACCGCGCTCTTGGCGGTAGCTGGGGCGGACTTCGACTTTTCCCGGTTGCGCTATGTATACTCAGAGTCCGGCCGCACGCGCTCGGTGCTCGAGCCCATGCCGGTTCGGCCCCTGCTGGCGCTCGGAATCTCGGTTTCCTGGCCATAAGCGGTGGCGGGCGCCAGCCAAGGCGCCCAGCAAAAATATGGGATTTTTGATCCGTTTTTCCGGCGCGGTCGACAATAACCAGTGATGAAGAAACGCTTTTCGCTCGAAGCCGCTTACTTGCTGGGGGTTGCCCTGGTCATTGGCACGCTCGGTTGCTCGCACGGCGACCAGAACCTGGGTCGGCGGGGGGGCCCGGTGGACGCGGGCCATGTGGACACCGGCAGCGCGCTGCCGGAGGCCGGCACCACGGGAGAAACGCAGATCGTGGTTCTGCCGGATGGCGGCACCATTGAGGTTGTCAAGCAGGCGGACGGGGGGTTCACACTTGCTGACGGCGGTTTGGTGATCGGCCTCGAAGCCGGCGTTACAGCGGGCTTTTTGAGCTTGAAGTGCGACGTGGGCTCTCTCGTCGTGTCCGGCACGGCGAAAACCGTGCAGTGCTACGTGGAAATGCAGGACGGACAGCGCGCGAGCAATGTGGTTTGGATCGTCGATGATACGAGAGTCGGCTCGATAGGTCCCGACGGCGTATTTCGCGCCAACGGCCTGGTGGGCGGGCTGGTCGTGGTGACGGCCAAGATCGGAACCGTGAGCATCAAAACTCAGCTCACGGTGGACTTTGTGCTCCAGGAAAATTCCGCGGCTTCTCCAGCAGACGCGCAGAAGCTCGTCGCCGGAGGCTCGAGCGACGCTTCATTCCAATGGCTGTACCCCTACGACAGGACGGTGTTTCCGCTGGCTTTGCAGCCCCCGGTATTGCAGTTTGGCGGCACCTGCGCCGATCTCACCTATTTGAAGCTCACCGCACCGAACTTCTTGTACGAGCAGTTCGCGGCGGGCACAGTCCCGACTCGCCTCACGATTCCCGACACGGTTTGGAAGGGCATTACGGTGGGTGCCGCTGCAACCGGGAGCCTGGTGACCGCTGAGGTGAGCAAACTCTGCGCCGGCCAAGCCACCGGTCCGGCTACCGAGTCGTGGATCATTGCCAATGGAAAAATGAAGGGCGTGGTTTATTACACGGCCTACCAGTCGACCGAGCTCACCGACCCCACGACGGGCACGCAGTTGACCGGTGCCGTGCGACTGGTCCTTGGCTCCAAAGCCGAAGGGTTCATCGGCGGGTGCACGGTCTGCCATTCAGTGAGCGCCAACGGCGAAGTTTTAGCCTCTGGTCGCGAATGGAGTGGAACGCCGAGCCAAAGTTGGACCTTCGATCTCACTACGGGTGCCAAACCCCCGCCCGCCATTATTCAGGGCGGAGACGGCCCCATGTTCTCCTTCCCCGCGCTAACTCCTGATGGGAAGCGGGCCTTCACCAGTAGCGGCGGAGCGCAGGGCGGAGTGCTCGGCGACGTTGTGCTCAGGGGAATGGGCAAGGCGGGTGTGAATCGCTTCGTAGATACCACTACCGCGCAGCCCATCCCGTTCACGGTACCGACCGATATCATTCACGCGCAGACGCCCACCTTCTCCCCGGACGGAAAGTATCTCGCCTTCAACCGTTCGGATGTCAACACTCACACGCTGGCCATCATGGACTACGACGGCAGCCAGAATCCGGCGGTGTTTTCCAATCCTAGGAACGTTGCCACCAGCAACTCCTACGTCACCGCCTGGCCCTCGTTCCTGCCCGACTCGACTGGTTGCGCCTATCACGAAGGTGAAAAGTTCGACACCACCAAGCCGGCAGAAGTGCGGCTCGCCCAATTCAACATCGGGACGAACGCCGTGCTGGCGCTAAATGGCTACAACCCAGACAGCAGCGCCTACACGGATGCCCAATTGAAAAACTTCGAGCCCACGGTCATGCCGCGGCCCATCGGAGGTTACTTCTGGGTAATGTTTACCAGCGGTCGTAGCTATGGCAATACGCCCGCTCCCGGTAAGAAAGTCTGGGTTAGTGCAGTTGACATCGACCACGCGGTCAAGACCGATCCGAGTCACCCGGCTTTCTTCCTTCCTGGACAGGTACTCGCTGATTGGAGCGTTCATCCGTTCGTATCACTGGAGCCGTGTAAGCCGCTCGGCGCAAGTTGTGAGTCGGGGGTCGACTGCTGCGACGGCTTCTGCAGGGAGACCGGGCGAGAAGCCGACGGCACGCCCATTCTGCAATGCGTGCCGCCTCCGGTTGGCAGCTGCTCTAACCTGGACGAGGCGTGCATTACGGTTGCCGACTGCTGCGATCAAACACAGCTCTGCATCATTGGGCGCTGTTCGCTCCCAACCCCCATAATCCGGTAA
>DASXTY010000153.1:0-5138 GCA_036505155.1 Polyangiaceae bacterium
CACAGCCTCGCATCGAGTCATCATCGACTTCGACGCCCAAGCAGTGGAATATGTGTGGATGCGCAAGGTGCACTCGACGCAGCGGCTCGCGGCACTTCCGGGCGGCGGAGTCAGGCTTTCAATGACCGTTAGTAACCTGACTCCGGTCATCAGCTGGGTGCTGGAATGGGGCCAGCGCGCGCGCGCCGTGGAGCCGCCGGAGCTGGTCGAGCGAGTGCGGGCGGAGCTCGAAAACGCGCTCAAGGGCTACCGGAAGCGACCTGCCCGGCGCGCGTAAACTTGAAAGGAACGACCAAGCGTCGAAACCCGCCGGACCGATGACATGCCCAACGCGGTCGAGCTCATCATCAAAAAGCGCGACAAGAAGCGGCTGAGCTCGGAGGAGATCAGCTGGCTGGTTCGAGAGTTCACAGCGGGACGCGTCCCGGATTATCAGATGAGCGCCTGGTTGATGGCGGTCATGTTCTCAGGGCTGAGCGGCGCCGAAACGTCGGCACTGACCGACGCCATGTTGCATTCCGGCCAAGTGCTGCGGCTGGAATCGGTGAGACGTCCGAAGATCGACAAGCATTCCACCGGAGGGGTGGGAGACAAGGTTAGCTTGTGCCTTGCGCCGCTGGTGGCCGCGTGCGGAGTTGCAGTACCGATGATGTCGGGTCGCGGACTCGGCCACACCGGTGGGACGCTGGACAAGCTCGAGTCAATCCCGGGCTACCGTGTCTCACTAAGCCCGCGACAGTTCGAAAAAGTAGTGCGAAGCGTCGGCGTCTCGATAATCGGTCAGACAGACGAGCTTGCGCCGGCGGACCGGAAAATCTACGGACTTCGGGATGTCACCGGCACCGTGGAGTCCGTTTCGCTCATCACGGCCAGCATTCTATCGAAGAAGCTGGCGGAAGGCGCGGATGCGCTGGTGTTCGACGTCAAGGCCGGTCGCGGCGCCTTCATGAAGGATGTTGCGCAAGCTAGGGCCCTGGCGAAATCGCTCGTGACCATTGCATCACGCGCCGGTACCCGGGCGGTTGCGTTGGTTACCGACATGTCCGCTCCTCTAGGACTCGCCATCGGAAACGCGCTCGAAATGCGGGAGGCCATCGATGTCCTAAAAGGTGGAGGTCCACCCGAAGTGGTCGAGCTCACCCTGTTGCTGGGTGCCGAAATGTTGGTCTTGGCCGGGCGCGCCCGAGGAGCGGCCAGCGCTCGCGCCGAGCTTCGAAGGGCCCTGGAAAGCAGTGCGGGGCTCGAGCGTCTGGAGAAGATGGTGCGAGCGCATGGCGGCGACGATCGCGTCATCCGGGACCCGCGCCGGCTACCGCGCGCGCGGCATCGGATCGAGGTACCTTCCAAGAGGGCTGGTTACGTGCGGGCCTGCGACCCACTTGAGCTCGGCATGGTAGCGGTGGCGCTCGGGGCGGGTCGCACCAGGGCTGACGAATCTGTCGACCCCGCGGTCGGCGTCGAGCTGAACGTGAGCGTCGGGAGCCCCATCGCGGCGGAAGAGCCTCTCGCCTGGCTTCACGCCCAGAACCGGCGGGATCTGGAGCCGCTCACTGAACGAACTCGCCGTGCTTTTCGCATCGGCACCCGGTCCCCGGCACCCCGCAAGCTGGTTTTATCCCGCGTATCAGGCTAGGCGGATGCGGAGCGGCCAGGGGGAGGTCTTGTTTTTGCTCGGCCAAATTGGCTAGACTCGCGCGATGCTTCGTTCGCAAAAGTTCGTTTTGTTCTCTTGTGCCCTTGCCTTGGCCGCTTCCTTGGCGGTGCCGGCTTGGGCCGACGAGGTCCAAGTCTCGGAAAACGCAAAAAAGCACTTCACCACCGGAGTCAGCTACCTGTCCGATCCCGAAGGCGCGCGCTACGAAGAAGCCTATCAGGAATTCAAGGCTGCGTACGCCGACTCGCCTTCCTGGAAAATTCTCGGAAATCTGGCGCTGAGCGCGATGAAGCTCGAACGCGACGGCGAGGCCATCGAGGCCTATGAGAAATATCTGAGCGAGGGCGGCACTGCCATCCCCGCTGAGGATCGCCAGCAGCCCGAAGCGGATCTGAAGACGCTAAAAGCTTCCGTGGTTTGGGTTACCATTTCGAGCACCCCGACTGGCGCAGTGGTTACCGATGAGCGCGTACCGCTTAGCGGCAAAGCCATCAGCAATCGATACGGACCGCTGAAGGAACCTTTAAAGGTAGGCATACACGCCGGTAGCCACCGGATGCGTGCCGAGCTTCAAGGACATGACCCGCAGAGCTGGGAATTCAACGCAGAGAGCGGCGCCGAGCAGTCGCACACCTTCGAGCTACCAGTTACGAAAATACCGGTAGGGGCTGCAGGAGCGGGACCGACCCGGCCAATCCCAACTGGAGTCTACATCGGGCTTGCGGCAACTGGCGCCCTGGCCATCGGGACGGGAATCACTGGGTTTCTCGCTCTCTCGAAGAAGAGCGAATACGACAGCAAAAACACCGGCACCAACATCCCCCAGGCACAAGACCTTCATGACAGCGTCAAAACGATGAACCTCGTCACGGATATCTTGCTCGGCGGAACCGTGCTGGCTGCGGGCGTCACGGCGGTGCTTTACGTCACCCGGCCGACCAAAGAGCCGCAGCACGACGTGGGGCTGACCGCCGTGCCGGTCGTGACCCCAAGTGGCGCCGCGCTCAGCGTGCTCGGGCACTTCTGAGCTGACTTGAGTGAGCGCAAGTGAAACCCGGGGGAATCCGAGGGAGGGGTGCGCGCTGCGCCGGTTTCGCTACGCGAAGGTCCCAGCTCTATGAAAGTGGATCGCGGTACACTTCGTCCAGAGTGAGCTCGCACTGGAGAGATTCGAGCTTTGCGGCGCCTTCTTGGTATTGGGTGTGCCGCCAGGCTTCTCCGCTGCGACGGAACACATCCACATATTGCCGCGAGGTCGGGAGTTCCAGCCATGTGTGCCCTGTTTAGCATGGATAGCTCCTCGCCGCCGATGCCCCAAATCGGCACGCTAACGCTACCTCGATGCTGTGTTTTGGAGTAAAGTTTCCAGTGTCGCGCCCCGTGGCGCGCTTTGCTTTTGTGATGCCAAAACCAACCGTGTCAGAATCGCGCGCATCCCTTCGCGCGATTGCTGAGCGGCGCGAAGCCGCGAGCTGCTATGGCAAGCCGCGATCCGCCGTCCTCGGCACCATGGTAACGCTCGCCGTAACGGCTTGCGGGGCGCCCGGCGCTCCCGGAACCGTGGACTCCCGAGAGCCGAATACCGGTCGCATCCAGCTGGTGGACATCACCGAATCCGCGTTCGGACGGTACATTGATCCAGGCGACCTCGCCGCGGCGCAGATAGCTAAAGCAACCGGGGACCAGCCGGTAGGTCAGGGTGCAGCGATCGGCGACCTGGACGGCGACGGAGATCTGGATATCGTGTTGGCAAGGGCTGCGGACCGCGCCGACACCGAGTCCCTGTTGCTGGTGAACCACCTCGAGAGCGGGCGCCTCTGGTTTTCCGAAGACCTCAGCTTTTCAGAGCTCACTAACGGCAGGCCCGCCGTGGGAGTGGCGCTCGGCGACTACGACAGTGACGGTGACCTGGACGTATTCTTGGCCTGTGCCGGCACCGATTTGCTGCTCCGAAATCGCGGAGACGGCACTTTCGAGGATGTCGCCGAAGCCGCCGGCGTAGCGGGCCCGCCCGACGACGTTTCCGCGGGAGCCATCTGGGTGGACGTCAACAACGACGGCCTGCTCGACCTCGTCGTTTACAACTTCTTCACCGCGGCGGACCAGGCGATCTTCGTCGGCGGCTGCCCGACCCAAATCTCCATGGACCGACTGTACCTCAATCGAGGGGACGGGTCGTTCACCGATGCGACGGTAGCTTCGGAGCTCACCAAGCTCGGGGCCACGCATGCTCTGGCCGCCGCCGATCTGGACGATGACGGAAGGCTCGACCTCTACGCGTGCAATGACACGGGCGCCCGGACCGACGGTGTAGTGCTCTACCCTAACCCGTTGCCCGATAACCTGTGGGTGTACCGGGATCTGGTGGCGGGGGTGCCGCGCTTCCGCGATGTGGCCCCGTCATGGGGTCTCTCGACATCGCGCGCCAGCATGGGAATGGCGCTCTTTGACGTCGATGGCGACGGGCGGCTCGACCTTTACATTTCGGATATCGGTGACAAGCCCTTGTTCGTCTGGAACCAGTCTGATCACAGTTACCGGGACGTCGCCTCGAGCTACGGCCTGGAAGCAAAATACGCACCCGGTGGCGGTCCGGCGGTCAGCTGGGGCGTCCTGGCGCTGGATCTGAACCGCAATGGGCGGCTCGAAATGTTGGTGATCAACGGCTCGCTGAACGGCGCCCCGGAACAGAAAAACGCGTACCTGGAACAAATCGCGCCCGACGGACCTTTCGCACCGATTCCTGATGCCGCCGGGTTGAACGACGTGACGCGCCCATGGGAAATCCAGTGGGCACGGGGCGCTTACCACGGCGATCTGGATCGCGACGGAGACGAGGACGTGCTCTTGGGTGTCCGAGAAGGCAGCTTCAGGGTGTTCGAGAATCGCTCAGAGAGGCAAGGGGAAGCACTGCGGCTCCGATTGATCGGTACCGTGAGCGCGCCCGATCCGGTAGGAGCGCGGGTGACCGTCGTGCTCGCCGAACAGGACCGGATCGCAGCGCAGCACACGGCCGGCGGGCAACCCTACGGTCAGAGCGATTCGGTGATGGAGCTCGTCACTGGAAATCGACGGGCGACCGGGCTCGAGATCGAGTGGCCGAGCGGCTTCGTCGAGCGGCTTCCGTCAACCGAGCTCGACCCCGAAATGACGGTGTTGGAGCCCCGCTGGCTCACCGTGACCCCCCGACGGATCTTTTCCGGCGAGCAGTCGGAGCTCCGTTACGTCGCATTCGGTGAATCGGGAAACCTGCTCGGAGCGGCGGGCGCAGGGCGTCAGGTCGAGGTCGAGCGTTCCGATGGGATCCCAGTCTCGGTGACCGATGCCGGAGACGGGAGCTACTCGGCAGAGCTCTCCCACCCGGGTCAGGCGGGCGTGGTTTCGCTAGAAATCCGCGTCGATGGTCAGGTGCAAAAGATCACACCACTGCTTTTCTTCAAGTGACCACGCGCGAAAAGAGGACGTGAAAACCGGATCCAGCCCT
>DASXTY010000154.1:0-8437 GCA_036505155.1 Polyangiaceae bacterium
GTGCACTGGTCGAGCCCATTTTGAGTGCCGCTTCGGCGGATTCCAAGAGGCGCTCCGCGTAAGGGCGATTGTGATACTCGGCCGCCGGATCTTCGACAACCAACAAGGCGTTGTATTGGGCACGCCCCCTGGGCGAACCGAGGTCCAGTCGACGGAGGCTGGCGTGTGGAGGCTCTGAGGCCCGAGAGCCCTCGAGCGGCCGGTTAGCGGGCTCCAGGCCCAATTTGGAATACAGGGCGAGGATTCGGTCGCGGAGCTCGGTCGATGCCGTGGGCGCCGTCGCGTGGCAGGGACGACACGTCTTTCGGTCTACCAGAAAAGCGTGGTTACTTCCGCGCTCCAGGCCGCTCGGTCCCGAATTGTGGCAGCCGACGCAGCCGCCCGCGATGTTGAGATGCGGGGCACTCCCGCTGAGCGGCGCTCCGCTCGATGGTTCGAAGCCACCCCGACCAGCCCAAATCGCTGCTGCACTCGCATCCGGAGCGCCTGCTTCCGGAGCGTGACAGCGAAGACAAACCAGGGTCGGTTCTCGGGACGGCGTTGGAAGGTCGCTCAGGGCCGGCGGAACAGCAACCTCGCGCAGCAGTGCTTGCACCGGCGCTCCCGCGTGAGATTCGGCTGTTTCGGGTGAAGTCGGGTGGACGGCGTGACACGCTGCGCAAGCAATGCCGAGCGGCCCTGCTTCGAGGGGTGCCGACCGCGGTCCACCGAGCGCTTTCAGCGAATCGAGAAAACCCGATGTCGTGTGGCACCGAGCGCATTCAGGTCGAGAGCGCGCCCTGGGATCGTGATCCGACTGTGCCATTTTCGAGCTCTGCCAGGCCGCCACGTGCCCGTAACGCGGAGGCGCGTCGTGACAATAAGCGCACACTCCCGCCTGCAAGATGCTCCACCGTGAGGAGGGCTCCGGAACCGCTCCCGGACCGTGACAGCCGAGGCAGCCAACACCTCCCAAACGCCGGAGCGCGCTGGGCAAGCGCTCCCAGGCTCTGAGGTTGGGGTCGGACCAGGTCACACCCAACGCAGAGGCAACGCTCCAAAAGCCGCCATCTTCGACGCCTGGCTCGCCTACCGTATGACACGCTACCGCACACGCCACTCCGTAACCGGCTCCCAGCGCGCCTGCCAGCCCGCGGCGGAGCACGGTGGTCATGGGGCTCGCTGCGGCGTTTGCCGTTAACTTCGCGTGACACTCCGAACGTCCGCAGTCGAGCGGCGTGTCATCGTAACGCCCCGAACGGATTCGGAGCTCCCTACCCTGCCCATCTTCGAGCTTCCATAATCCCGCAACATCGGGCTCGATGGTCGACTGGTCACCGTCGGCGCGGATCGAAGCCTGAGCACCGTCGGGGTGGCTGACCAACCGCCAGCCCGAACCGCCAAGAAAAAGCCGCTGATGCGTGGACACACTGGGCAAGCCGTGGGAGCGCGCCGCAGCCGACACCACCACGCGACGGGTGACTGCACGCCGGCCTGGCGCGGTCCAGCTTGCTTTTAACACGGTCTCGGCGCGGGTTCGCGGCGAAATGGGAGCAATGCCCCAATTGAGGCCGCCCGGAAACCATCGCGCAAGCGGAGCGGTCTTCGCTTCAAATAAAAACCCGTTTTGGCTTTGACGAATATCGCTGAGCTCTGCGCCGGAGACGACGCTCCAGCGAATTTGTCCGGATTGTGCTTCGGGGCAGCCGGGCCGAACGCGGATTTCGAACCGCGCCCCGTAACCGATCTGTACTTGCCGGGGGCCGAAGTCGATCCAGGGACGGAGCGCGCGCCGCACCACTTGTCCCGGTTCTAGCCCGCGCAGATCGAACGAGCTCGGGCAGGTTCCGTCCAGATCCACGAGCAGGGTGGAAACATTGGCCTCGAGGCTGAGCTCCACCGTCAAAGTGCTTCCGACTCGACGCACCGCTATGACCCCTGATTTTGGGGTAAAACGCGGATCGTTTGGGTCCAAGTCGGAAAGCGCGGGGAGCTCTAGCACCAACCAGGCTCGCGGCGCTCCCGCGCGCGTCGGTTGCCCTCGCCGTTCACGTTGGCAATTGCAGCACAATAGCGCGATCACTGCGGGCGCGAAGCACCACGCGCGCCAATTTTTCACTCTGCTCCTGAGCGACCCGTTGGACGTTGCCCTGAGCAACTCCCAAAGCGACAGCGACCGTCAGGGCAATCCGCATCCAGCCAGCAGGACGGGTCGGGTGTTTCGGGGACGCAACGACCTGCCACGCAATGGGAGCCGTCCAGGCACGGCTGCCGTGGGCCGCAGTGATCTCCAATCTGGAACGGCTCGGGGCCGCGGTCGCACACGCGCTCGAGCCTCTTGGCCGTTTCGTAATGACACCGCCACCCTTCCGCATTTCCATCTGGAAAATCCGGGGACAGATCGACGCAGACCCGTTCGCCGCCGGAGCCTCGTCTGCGTCCGCACCAATAACCCGTCGCGCTCATGCGCGCCTCTGCGCCCGCCGGTGAGCCTACACCGGATGCCGGCACTGCACCCACGCAAACACTCATCCCGCCGGTCACCTCGCACGACCACTCGCCGTCGTCGGGCAGCACAGGGTAACGCTGCACACACCGCTTTCCAGTACAAACAAATGGGCCCGCATACCTGCTCCGTTCCGTGCAACGCCGTTCTGCTCCTTGCCCATTGCAGCGCCACCCGAGCGCCGAGGGCGCCGTCATATCGGGCTTGGGGCGCGGTGCGATACAGATCGACCCGGAGCAGAGCGGCGCGGAGGCCAACGCAAGCCGCTGCTTTCCCGCGGTCGCGACCCGCCAGCACACGTGCATGTCCAGGACGTCGCCACAGGGAGATCCAAGCTCGAAGGCCGGTACTTTCATCGCGTAGACGGCGAGGGGCCGCGCTTCACTCTCTCCACGTTTTTCGGCCCTGCAGCCGGCCATGATCACACTCGTGAGCCAGCTTAGCCCGAGCCACGTCCGCAACCGAAAAAGCGCGAGCTTACCCTTTCGAGCCCACATGGTTTCGGACCGCCGGCCGCTCCATCGCCCGCCGGGTCAGCCCCAAACCAATCGCCGCAGTGAAAAGCACCCATCCGACGCCCGAACCTCCGCGGCCCGTGCTGCAGCCATAGAAAAAGGGCGGCTTGGCGGTCTTCACACAGACTTCCTTGTTGGCGCCGCCCGACGCGCTCATCCTCGAGTCCCTCACTACTGCGGCAAAACACACGCGCCCCGTCGTGTCTCGGACGGAGCGCTCCACCTGGACACTCTTTCCCAGCTCTGGAACGTGGGTCACGAGCACTGGTTCCGGAGTACCCGGAACTATTCCCGATCCCGTGGTCTGAAACACGACCAGGGTGAGCGACTTCAGACCACCGTCGTCTTCTATCGCTCCCAGCGCCAGATCGAAAACGAATCGCTCTTCCAAAGAGTCCGTGCAGACGTCATTTTCACGCTTCAGATCCCAGCTTATCCCGCTCAGCCCGTCGAACTTCGGCGGTTGCAGATCGGTGATGGAGCCGGTGCTGAATTCGACTTCCGCCCCTTGACCGAGCGAGGCAACGGTCAAGCCGCGGAGCTTGGGCCAAGTCACTCGATATTGGGCCTGCGACTGGAGCGGCGCCGGCGGGGTGACGGTCAAGATCCCCTCGTTTTGGTTGAACGTCGCGGTCAGCGTAAGGGTTTCTCCGCCGACCTGCTCCAGCGTCACCGGCTCGTCCAAATATTGAGCCGACGAAGTATATAGAGCGGAAAGCGTTGCATTCAAGGGAACCTCGGTCGCTTCATCGGGCGGTATCGCTTCGAGAAAATCAGGGCGGCCGCAGGGCACCGCCCTCGCGACCTCGGTTACGGTGCTGGCCGATAGGATGGCGACCGCTAAGATTCCCGCTCGTTGCGCGCTGCACTTGGGCAGGGCGCTGCTCACTGCGAGCACACTACCGATTCGCATTGTCCGAGCATTTCGGTACTGTTGCCGTTCTTATTCAGATCGTGTGTGTCGAGACAACAATATCCGTTATCCAGGCAGCACTGCTCGAGCTCGGGTGAATCTTGCTGTGTTAGGGCAACGCTGGCGCATTCCGGCGGAGGATCCTGCTCCAGGCATTTGCTGAATGATTTTCCATCCGCGGAACACCTCTGTGTTCCCCAATATTTGCAATAGGTGTTGAAGCAGACGCGTTCGCTGCCGGGCATGCACACTTCGCAGCGAGTGGGGCAGGCGCTGAGCTGCCCGGCTACACAATACCGAAAACCGCCGCCCGGACACGGGATAGGCGGAGTGTCATCGACGACCCCGTTGCAATCGTCATCCAGCCCATTGCACACTTCTTCGCTCGGCTGACATGGCGGTTCGGGGGGTGACGCATCGACAACGGGGGGGCGCTCGACATCGATAAGCCCGGCGTCCGGGGCCCTAGGTTGGGCCTGAAGCGGGGACGGGGATAGTTCCAATTCTCCCGGATCCAGCCCAGTTCGGGCGCAGGCCCAGACAATCCCCGGTGCCGCCAGCGCCAGCGACACGAAACAGATTCGAGCCCAGGGGCGCACGGGTGGAAGGTTAGCAGCTAGCGCGTCAAGGTGCCTATGGTGGCTGGTTCTTCCTCTTGACTCATCGGGCATGGCGAGTAGGTCCCTGGTCACAGCGTCCGAAGCCATCCTGGGGCATCTCTTTTGACGGAATCCTTGTCCACACGCTTGACCATAGGTCTGGTTTTCGTCGCCCTGAGCGCCGCCGCGCAGCAGGCCCCTCCCCCGCCGGTCCCCCCTTCGGACGCCTCGACGACCCCCGCGCCCGTACCGACGGCAGATCAGCCACCTCCGCCGTCTTATCCGCCGCCGCAGGACGCATCCACCCCGCAGGCTGCGCCCTACACCCCTAACCCCCCAAACGGCGCTCCCTCCGCCCCGAGTGCCCCGAGTGCCCCGAGTGCCCAGAGCGCCTACGCGCCCAGCTACAACCCCCCGACCCCGCCAACGGAATCCGTAGCGCCGGCCGAGGGCAACTCCTCCAGGGAACACAAAAGGGTGGACCAGGGCGAGCGCAGAAGGGATGCACATCTGGACCGCGTCATCCTGGTGCCCACCGCCGCGACCCACCCCTCCGGCACTTTTTACATGTCTAGCTATGACCTTGTGGGATTGCAGATGGGCTACGCAGTGAGTGATGTTGCGCAACTGACCGCCACCGGAACCCCGCCGCTGGGGCCTGATCACATTTTTCCACTTGACGTCAGTCTCAAGGCGGCATTTGTCCGCCAGACATGGTTTCGCGTAGCAGGAGTGGTTTCCGCCACCGGCATTGTCGGACTCGACCAGGGCAACGCATTCGTTGGCCGCGTCGGCGCCGTTGCTCAGCTTTGTTTCGAGTACCGGTGCCGCTCGAGTATTTCCTATGGCACCAGCCTAATGCTTGCCGGCCCGGCGATGCTCGATTTCACCGGAGTGGGCGCGATCTGGCGCGTTTCGGATCTGGTGGCGCTTTTGGCCGAGGTGGACATGTTGCTCCCCATCGGGCAGGCAACTGGGCAATATAATGGAGTCGCTCCCGGGCTCGGGGTTCGTTTCTCGGGGCCTCGCTGGGGAGTGGATGTTGCCCTGTTGGGCCAGCTCCCTCTGTTAGTGGTGACTTACCGAATTCTGCCTTGAGTTGTACCCTTGATAAGGCTTTGCTTCGTTTGCCTGGGCAACATCTGTCGGTCACCGATTGCAAAAGCGGTGATGCGGGAGCAGGTGCAGAACGCAGCTCTCGGGAACCAGGTTGAGGTGGACGCGGCGGGAACCTCTTCGGAACACCTGGGATCGCCCCCGGACTGGCGCGCCCGATCCGCCGGAGTGCGGCATGGTTTTATGGTAGACGGCCGCGCGCGACAATTCACCAAAGCCGATTGGGATCGGTTCGATTACATCCTGGCGATGGACTCCACCAACCTCCGGCATCTCACCCGGCAAGCTCCTTCGAAACACGCGCTCGGCAAGCTTCACCTGTTGCGTTCTTTCGACGCGAGCTCGCTACCCGGAGCCTCCGTGCCCGACCCTTATTACGGAGGCGACGCGGGTTTCGACGAAGTGGTGTCCATTTGTGAGCGCGCCTGCTCAGACTTATTACAGCATCTCCGGAAGGTTCACCGGTTATGACTTCCGAGTCCGTGCGCGCGGCGGTGGAGGCCGCGCTCGGCGCCTCGATCGGGCGCGTGGAGCCACTTTCCGGAGGCGATATCAACGATGCGTTCTTGACCGTGCTGGTCGACGGCCGCCGCGTGTTCGTAAAGACCCATCAACGCGCGGATCCGGGGATGTTTCCGGCCGAGGCCCGCGGCTTAACCTGGCTCCGCGAGGCGGTCGCGCTCCGCATCCCGGAGGTGCTCGCCGTCTCGGACGGATCGCAGGCGGGCCCGCACTTTTTGGCGCTCGAATACCTTCACCCAGCCAGAAAAATCGCCCATTTCGACGAACAGCTCGGCCGCGGATTGGCTGACCTGCACCGCTTCGGCGCGCCGCGATTCGGACTCGACCACGATAACTTCATCGGCTCGTTACCCCAGAATAACTCGCCTTCCGAATCGTGGACGGACTTTTATCGCGAGCGGCGACTCCGCGCTCAGCTGAGATTGGCCGTAGACTCCGGCCGCGTCGACACGGGGATCGCCCGGCGGTTCGAGAACCTGCTCTCCAAGCTAGCAGCGCTTTTAGGCCCGCCCGAGCCGCCGAGCCGGCTTCACGGAGACTTGTGGGGCGGTAACCTGCACGTCGACGAACAGGGCGCTCCGTGCCTCCTCGATCCGGCCGCGTATGGCGGCCACCGAGAGGTGGACCTCGCCATGATGAGGCTCTTTGGTGGATTTGCCGCGCGAAGCTTTCAAGCGTATGCGGAAAGCTTTCCGCTCGCTCCTGGTTCCGAAGAACGGGTCGCGGTCTACCAGCTTTACCCCGTCATGGTGCACTTGAACCTATTCGGCAAAAGCTACTTGCCGGCAGTGGAGCGCACTGTAGAGCGGTATACGTAAAAAACCTACCCCGCCGTCACCGAAATGTCATCCAGCCGGATTGCGGGAACACGCCGCGATCCGCTGAGCCATCGGGTCTCCGCGGATACTCCGGAAACCTGCTTCAAAGCCTGGTACAAGTTGCCTGCGATCATGACCTCCCTCACCGGAACTCGGTCCCCACGCCGGAGAAAGAAGCCGCCCTTCACAACTCCGGAAAACTCGCCGGTGATGGCGTTGGAAGAGCCGCTCAGGCGCGTGACCAGTACGGCGCGCTCGGGCTCGGCGCAAAGCTTTGCATAGGGAATGCTTCCTTCCGATAAGATCAGATTCGACGCACCGATCGAAGGCCGGGCGGAAGCGCCGCCTTGCGCATGCCCCGTGGGAGCGCGCCCCGCGGCTCGCGCTTCGTACACGTCGTACAGAAATGTCCGGAGCACGCCGGCTTCCACCACGGGAAGCCGCGCAGTGGGAGTGCCTTCGCGATCGAATGCCTCCGAGGCGGCGGCCCCGGGTAATCGCGCATCATCGAAGAGCGTCACCGCCTCGGAAAAAACCTTCTCCTGTAGTCGCTCAGAAAAAGGCGATCGCCCAGTCCGAACCGCGCGCCCGTTCAAAACCGACAAGAGATCGCCCAGCACGAAGCTCGACACGACTTCGGGCGACAGCACCACGCTGCCTCGGAACGACTCGCCTTTTTGAGCGCCCAGCGCCCCCAGCGTTTTGGCCACGAACCGCTCCCCCGCGGCATCCAGTTCGCTTTGCAGGTCCGCATACCGGCGCACCGTCTGCCCATCGTGGTCGAAACAACCGATGTCGCTGCCGTCCACCGCCATACCAAACAGGTAGCCGCTGGCCCAGGCGCCCGCGTCACTCAGTCGAATCCCGGTGCTGGTCGCGATGGCGCGATGAGCGAGCATGGTGCTGACTCCGCCGCTATCCACGCGCACGCGCGCGTCCCGCGCTTTTACCGAGCTTAAAAGATCGCTCGCCATGTCGACCAGGCGACCCACGTCGAGCGCGGCGATTTCCGTGTCCGGGAGCTCGCCGAGCGCGGTGACCGGCGCCGGCTCCGCCAGCCCGTTTTTGGGGTCCGGCGGGCTCACCCGAGCCATCTCCACCGCCAACCCGCAGGCTTCGCCGATTCGTTCGGCGCTGTTCACGGTAGCAAATCCCTCTGCGCCACCCTTGAAGACGCGAATGCCGAAGGTCGCCTCTTCCCGGGTTATCGCGTTGTGGATGTCGTCCTTTTGCAGATCCACTTCTACGGCTCGTATCGCGTTGGCGAATACTTCCGCCTGATCGGCTCCGACCTCGAGCGCTTTCTTCACGCCGGCTTCAGCCAGCTCCAGGAGTCGCGTCTCATTCACCATGTTCGCTCGAATCGATTATCGCACTTGTGCCCCGGATGCACGGCAAAGGTCAGGTCCTCCGATACACCAGCCACCGGAGCTCCATCGGCGGCCTGCCCTGGGGCAAGTCGAATAGAT
>DASXTY010000155.1:0-4958 GCA_036505155.1 Polyangiaceae bacterium
TGAATATGCTGAGCACCCCCCCAACCCAAGACAAGAGCCTCAGCGTCGCTTCGTTGGCATGCATGCTCGCCAAGAGCCGCGTCACCGCCATGTAGCCGATGGGTCGAAAAAGCTGATGGGTGAGCGGTTGTTCGAACAGCCGTCTGGCCCACCACGCCTCGTCCATCCAAAGGCCAATTGGGTTCCAAAAATAGCGGGTGGACCGAAATATCAGCCCCGCGATGACGACGGCCGCGAGCGCGACCCGATACAGCCACCATCGAAGTCGTTCGAGGTCACGCATTGGGAAAAATGCCCGGAACCCCCTAGCCGCTTCCGGGCCTGGCCCTCGGCAAAAGGTCGACGAAGTTACAGGGCCGAGTGCGCGAATCCAGCTGTGGGAGCACGATCTTGTCCAGAGCCAATCGAACCGCGCCCGTCGATCCGGGAAGCAAAAATACCAGTGTCGTATGGCACAGTGCAGCCAGGGCGCGGGACTGAATTGTCGCCGCGCCCACGTCTTGGTAGCTCAACCAGCGAAACAGCTCGCCAAATCCCGGTATGGCTTTCGTGATCAACGGCTCCAGCGCTTCGGGCGTCACATCGCGCGCCGTGATACCAGTACCTCCGGTTGAAACGATAACGTCTATCTCCGGCTCTCGGATCCAATCCGTGAAGGCTGCCCGAATGGTGGAAAGGTCGTCCGGTACGATGCGTCGGACTGCAATCCGGTGGCCGGCGGCGGTCAAGCTGTCGACGGCTAGCCGCCCGCTCGAATCGGTTTCAAAACTGCGGGTGTCGCTAACGGTGAGCATCGCCACGTTGACTGGTACGAAAGTGGGGTTAGCCATGGCGTCTACTCTAGCGGTGAAGACTCCGACCCAGCCATGAAGATGCTCGCGCAAAGAGTTCACAAGCTGCGGTCCGCGCTAAAGTTCGTGGCTTTCGCGCTGATGCTCGCCTGCTTGGACTGTCAGGGACAAGCCAGAACGCGGCTCGGCCGGCCAGCGGACCGGGCCGGTGGGAGCGCCGCCACCGCGCCGATTGGACCGGTGCCGTCTTCACGCGCGGCCGCGATCGGATCCGGCGATCGGAAGTCTGTCGCTTCTTCAAAATCGCCCGAAACCGGTGGAGCGGAGTCCCCAGACGTCGCCATTCACGCTGGTGGTGCTCGTGCGGTGCGCGCAGCGCTCGGCGCCGTGACCTCGGCCGAGCCCAATGCGACCCGCGCCGGTATTCGTATTCTGGAACAAGGCGGGACCGCGGTGGACGCGGCGGTTGCGGTTGCTTATGCGCTGGCGGTCACCAACCCCAGCGCCGGTAACATCGGAGGGGGCGGGTTCATGTTGGTGAGGCCGGCCGGGGGACCCACTTCCGCGATCGACTTTCGCGAGACCGCTCCCATGGCCCTGACCCAGGCGAAGTTCGATGCAATGATCAAAAAGGGCGCGCGGGGACCCGATGCCGTGGGAGTTCCGGGCACTGTCGCCGGTCTCTACTGGGCCCACCAACGTTTTGGCAAGCTCCGTTTCGCCGACCTGCTCGCACCGGCCATTGAGCTCGCCGAAAAAGGTCATCCTCTGGGAGCCCGTCAAGCCGCGAGCCTGGCGCGCAATTGGCCCGAGCTGGTGCTGGACCCGGAAGCGCGCGCCGTTTTCGGCGACCGGCGGCGAAAGCCCACTCCCGCGGGCAAGTTGGTGCGGTACCCAGCCCTCGCCGAAACCCTTCGCCGCATCGCCAAAGACGGTAACGCCGGATTTTACCAAGGCCCGACGGCAAACGCGTTGGTGGCGGGCGTCGGAAACCAGATAACCCTTGAAGATTTGAAAACGTACCGCCCTCGGGTTCGAGAGCCGCTCACTTTTTCCTATCGGGGACTCAGCGTACAGACCATGCCGCCGCCCTCGGCAGGAGGAGCAGCTCTGGCGGTTTTGCTCAAGATTCTGGAAGAGCTCGGCGCTTATCGTCTCGAACAGGGGTCAACGGACAGGTTGCACTTGTTCATCGAAGCCTCGAAGCGGGCGCAATCACAACGGCGTTTTGAAGTTGGAGATCCGGATTGGCTCGACGGTGGAGAGCTCTCGCAGAAAATCGCGCGCTGGACGAACCCCAAAGCTCTGCTCGCCTCCGCCCCGATCGATCTCAAACGCGGAACCCCATCGGCTAAGGTGCATCCTCTGTATCAGCTTGGCCTGCGCGAGCTCGAACACACGACGCATTTTTCGGTGGTGGACGCCCAGGGAATGGTGGTGAGTTGCACCGTTACTCTTTCCGCGGGATTCGGCGCAAAGATGGTGGTGTCCGGCACCGGCATCGTGCTCAATAACTCGGTGGCCGCATTCGGCACCGCCGGCCCCAATCGCCCCGCGCCGGGCCACCGAAGCACGAGCTCCATGGCTCCCACCTTGGTGCTGAAAAACGAAACGCCGGTCCTGGTGCTGGGGTCACCCGGTGGCGACACCATTCCCAGCACGGTTGCTCAAGTGCTCACCAACGTCATCGATCGGGGCATGACCATCGACCAAGCCGTCGATGCGCCCCGTGTCCACCACGGCTTCGTACCCGACGAGCTCCGCATCGAAAGTGACCCTGGTCTCCCGGCGCGCATGGTTTCGGAGCTCCTCGCGCGCGGCCACCATTTGTCCAAAGTGCGCATGCCCATGGGCGATGCCAACGTGATCCTCATCCAAGACAAAGTCGCCTGGGCGTACGCCGACCCGCGGGAAGATGGGCTCGCGCTGGCAGCGCGTTAGGGTGCGTTACCCTTCGCTCAACACCCGGCCACTCGGAGCGTGCTCCACGGGTTCGGCGATCACGGTTCCGTCGGCGAGCCGTAGCCAGGTCGTAAAGTCGCGGCGGCCCGCCGAAAGCCGGATGATTCGCGCACCGCGCTCGAACCCTTCGCGACCATAACACGCGTAGCCGGTCACCCGCCCGTAACACAGGCGGATGCCAGACAACGTACCTTCATAGTCGTTTAGGTGGTCGTGACCCACGAAGCAACCCATGACGTCACCCGCTTCTACCAGCGCTGTGAAGAAACCGCTATTCAGTACCGGGCAGCAAACCTGTTCATACTTGTGACCGCGACAAGTTTCGAAATCCCAAACCTGATTGTACTCCGGGAGTGGAATGTGGAAAAAAGCCAGAGCCGGCAGCTCGTGTCTGCCGTCTGCGCCGTCGGGTGCAATAGCTGAACGTCGCAATGCGTACTCCGCGCGGAGCCTACGCGACGTCTCCCGATACCAATCGATTTGGTCGCGCCGTATCCAATCGTACAAGCCGCCGCCGAGCTCGTTGTAGCTGTTCGAGTCCAGAAAATAGAGCGCCGCCGCGAGCTCGTCACCCGATTCGGCATTCACGCGAACACAGTAGTTGCCGATGCCGGTCAGATTTTCCGGTCCGCGTTGGCTCAGGCAAAAAGGATGCGCGCGCTGCACATCGAGCAGCTCCAGCCGGCTCACACCAGCTTCGTCGTCATGATTGCCGAATACGGCTGCCCACGGAATCGCGCGCGCTTCGATGGGCCTTACCACCTCGCGATAAGCCAGCATCGGATCGCGAATTTCGCTACCTCCGAGCACGTCACCGGTCAGCACCACCAGATCCGGTCCTTCGGCGTCCAGGACTTGCTCCATTAACGCTCGAGCGGAAAAATCGGCGGCTTCGCCGTTGTGCCAATGGATATCCGTGAACTGAACGATGGTGAACGTGCCGTTAGATCGAAAACGGAGGTTGGGCGGCGTGTCGCTCCGAGCCACTTGGGGGATGTTTGATCTTTGGACGCGCACTTCGTTCGGTTAAGGCGCTGGCGGCTTCTGTTCCGCAGGCGCGGCCGGCGGCACAGGCTTTTCTTGAGGCGCTGGGTGCGCTTCCGCCGGCGGGCTGGGCGGCGTAACGGTCTTGGCGGAACTCGCTGGCTCGGCAGGCTTGGGCGGAGGCGGTGGCTCGCCCATTTGGCTTGCGCCGGCAGCGGGAGCCGACGCCGGGGCTGCGGGCTGCGAGCCCGGCGCGGGCTTCCTGGGGAGCAGATCCTGCACGTCCACTTGAACTCCCCCTGGCAAAATGCGAGCTCCCGGCGCCGGCACCGCGGGAATCGAGCCAGGTATTGGCACCAGACGCACCACGACGCGCGACTGCGAGCCGTCAACGCTCATGTTCTTTTGGAAGTAGCCATCGCGCACCACTCGGATCCAAGCCTTTTCATTTTCCTTGATACGAATCGTCACCGGCATGGTTCCGAGGTTTTCGTCTCCCATCAACACATGCGCGTCAATGGGCGAAATGATGACGGCCACGCTGCGGTGCCCCGACTGGTCGAGCGGCGCCGGAACGCTGGCTTCGTCTTCGATCTTGCCGATGAAATCCAGCGCACCGCTCAGGCCCGGAGGCGGCCGAATCACTTTGGATTGCATCTTGGGCGGTTCAGGGGGCTTGTTTGCGTACGCATAAGCGGCAAGAACCACGGCCAGCACCAACGCCATCGCCGCGGCGAGCAACGGCCGCCGCTCCACCCTTCGTCGAATGTTTCGTCCCTGTTTGGTCACCCGGCGCGCCAGCTCTCGAAGCGCCTCCGGTGCGATGCCACCCGAGGCTTTCTCCAGCTCAGCCGCAACCTCTGCCATGCTCTGGTAGCGTAAATCGGGCTGCTTGGATAAGCATTTCAAGATAATCGCTTCGAGCGCTGGCGGCACCGGTTGCGAAAGCCCTTCCACTGCGCTGGGTGGAACCGGCTCGTTGTGGATGTGCTGCGCGAGGATTCCCATGGGCCCCTCCGCATCGAATGGCACACGGCCGGTCGACATTTCGTACAGAATCACGCCGAGCGAATAGATGTCCGTCCGGTGATCGACCGTCATGCCGGAAGCCTGCTCGGGGGACATATAATGGGGCGTTCCGAAAATCGATCCGGCCCGCGTGAGCTTGGCTTGCGCTTTGGCTACTTTGGCAATGCCGAAGTCGAGCACTTTGACGAAGTC
>DASXTY010000156.1:0-2484 GCA_036505155.1 Polyangiaceae bacterium
CGGGAGCAGGTGGCGCGGGCGGCGCACCGAGCAACGGCGGCGGGGGAAGCGCAACTGGAGGAGCCGGTGGCGTGGGTGGGGCGGGAGGCGCAAATGCTCAAGGCGGCAGCTCCACCGGGGGAGGAGGCACAGGAACCGGAGGCGCGAACGCTCAGGGCGGAATCACGAGCACCGTGGGAAGTGCGGCGACCGGCGGTGCGCTCGCTCAGGGCGGCACGGCAACCGGTGGAGCAAACGGCGCTGCCGCGTCTACGAATGATAAAGCCGGGTGCGGCTGTCGCGTGGTGAGTCAGCGTCGAGGCGCGGTCTGGTGGGTGTGGTTGGCCCTTGGGGTTGCGATGGCCCGCCGCAGGCGCGGGCGCTGACGCTTGCCGCGGAGGCAGGGCGGTGGGGAGATCGTGGCGCAGCTCGCGGAGGAGTTGGCGGCGCGCCAGAGGGCGCGCAAGGGGCGGTCCCGGTGGCTCGCGGGCACCGGTGAAGAAAGTACGGCATTGCCACCGCAAGGGCGCGATAAACCTCGCCGGGGTTGATACCCGTCGAACATTGGCAAGCTAGGGCCATGAGCGCGACCAAGTCCGCTCCGTCGAACCCGAGCGATGCTCGACGCGAGGTCGCCCGGAAGAACTACGAGGAGTTTTCCAAAAAGCTCCCCGAGCTCTTGCCGGCGCACCGGGGGAAGTTCGCGGTGATGCGGGATGGCGAGGTAATAGAGTTCTTCGACACGGCCGGGGATGCGTACTTGGCCGGGCAGAAATTGTATCCAGACGGTGGCTTCAGCGTGCAAGAAGTGACGGACGTTCCCGTAGACCTCGGCTTCTTCTCGCATGCCGTCCCTCAGTAACGTCTCGGGAGGCTCGCCGCGCCTGTAGCTGCCGAATCGCGTTCTCCTCCGCCTGCGAAGCTCCGGGGGAAAGAAAAGCATGTCGAACATTGCTGGAAGGCTCCGCAGTTGGCCGTCTTGCCAGATGGGGTGGTGCCGGTCGTTCGTCATTCGGTGGCTCGCGTAGAAGTCGAGGTGCGCGCGCCCGAGCAGCGCCAGTCCTCCACAGGACCCGTGATGCCCAGGCGCTGACCCCTGTTGACGGGCCCGTGGCGCCGCGAGCAAAATCTCGGAACTTGAACGCCACCGTCGCTTTCAGGTCGACGGGCGTGCGTAGACCGGGCGCTGACTGTGCGCGTGCGAGCGTGTGCGTTCAACCGACATCCAGAATGTAACGCTCCGCTGACGATAGATTCCGAAGTGCGTCACCGCTCAACGTTTCTCGGAGACACCCATCTTGCTGCGCGATATTGCGATGGGCAAAAGCCGCGTGCAACGCCCGACGAGGAGCCCGGCTTCGATTCTTGGTTCCACCGTGTAAGAGGTGGCCATTGAAGATACAAACTGATCCGGCTGGGGCCCTGAGCACCATCTCGCGAGAATCGGCATTTGTAGCGCCGGCTTCTCCAAGATGCGATGCCGGGACGAAGCGGGTAGCGCCGTTTTCTTCCGTAAAGTCATCGAGCAGCCAAATGCTGTTGCACAAGCGCCAATCTCCGGGTCGCTCCGGACTGCTGTAATCCTGGTGCAGGGCTTGATAGCCTTCGCCGGGAGGCGCGGAGCGTCCATGTAGCGAGTAGAGCCTCAAGTCGCCGTAGAGCACATACGCGACCGCGGCCAGCACGCGCGGGTAGGTCCAACAAGGGCGAAACACCAGGTCGCGGTTGACCAGGTCATCGATACACCGAGCCCCCTCGCGCACTTTCCCGAGGGATTCGAGCAGCTCATCGAGTCGACCGGCCAATTGGCGCAAATGCTCCTTTTTTAAGACACCGTGGAGGACCAGGTAACCGTTTCGCTCGAGGCCCTCCCGCTCCTCGGCGCTCAAGCTCTTGTTGGTCACGCCGAGGGCTGCAAGCGTTGACGCGATTCGGACGCGGGCCGTGTCGTTTAGCTCCGCGCGCCAAGCGAATCCCTGAAATAGGGGAGGTGACGACCGGATAGTTACGTGCACGGCGGACGGAAAATATTCTACTCTTCACCGTCCGCCGTCAGCATCATTATCCCGACCTATTATTGCACCGGGTTCGGCCCGGTAACAATGAACTGCTCAGTAGCCGACTGTCCGGAGCCGAGCTGCACCGCCATTGGAGTGGCGGGCTCTGTCGTGAGTACGACATTGCCGGTATGCAGGCTCAGCCAAAACGGTGACTTTTCGGGATTCAAATACAGAAACTGACCACGAAATAGCCGTTGGCCGGCAGTTGTCGCCGGGGCGGCTTCGAGCGCCTGGTCGGCGGTAGGCTCGTGGTTGGCATCTTCGAGACGAGCCTGAACTGATCCGGCTGAGGGTACGCCGGTTGCATCCACAGTAACCTCGAGGTTTGCCGAAAAGCTCACGTCGGTAGCTGCCAGGACCGGATGCATCACCCAAGCTCCAGAGGCTCCTGCTTCATGACCGAAGCTTCTGGCGATGTCGAAGTCGACGCGGAGTAGCTTGTGAT
>DASXTY010000157.1:0-2142 GCA_036505155.1 Polyangiaceae bacterium
ACTCCTGATTCCATTGCGCGGTGCGACCCAAGCGGTCGCTTTCCGGGTTTATCGGGCGGTGCTGCCATCAACCGAACCGATTTGACTCATGCATCCGCGCGCACCTCCCACTCTGCCCGTTTTGTGCCTAACAAAGCCCCGGCGCAAGGTTCGACCACTTCACGGATGCCCTGCAAGGCGATGGCACGCGCTTCCTCACAGGTGAGCCTCCCGTGTGCGTGCCATAACTCGAGGTCCACGTCGTAACGCAGGATGGGCGCCTTCAACGTTTCGCGCAAAGCGTGCTCCAACGCTGGCGCGATGGCGGCGCGCACCGTGTCGCCTCCTTGTTCAACCGCCCAAGCCGCAAAGCCCCACGCCAGCTCCGTATGGCGCGCTTCGTCGGCCGAAATCCGGCGTAACACCGCCGCCACCACAGGGTCGGTGGTGCGATTCAGCTGCTCGGCGGCGAGGATGGCTCCCAGGGTTTCGCCCACCAGCCCTTCCTCTGCGTTGAGCATAGCAAGCTCGGCAAGCGAAACGGGTTGCATTGCGTCCGCCACCTCGAGCGCCGAGGGGCCGGCGGCAACCGAGGCGTAGCGGCGTGCCAACCCGAAACAGGCACGCGCATGTCGAATCTCATCCAAGCCTGCGCGCTGAGCTCCGGCCACCAGCTTGGACGGCGCGCCCACCGCGAGCAGCTGCATGGCGAATCGCGCAAACGCCGCAACCGAAGCGTGCTCCTCGAGGGCGTCTTGCAACCACGACTCCATCAGTGCCAGACGCGTTCGTTCATCAATGGGTGTTTCGAAATCCGGGAATCGTTCGATCCAGTCGCTGCGTTGAGCGCGCTCCGCCTTGCGCAGAGATGCACCGACCAGGAACGGCCGCCGCACCGTGATATAACCGCCGGAACCCCCGCTTCCCGCAGCGCCGGCGGCGCCCCCGGTGGAGCTTCCCGCACTCCCCCCCTTCCCACCTTTTCCTTCGGCACCGCCCGACACCGATCCCCCGAATCCTCCGCTGCCACTGGTTCCGCCGCTCGCTGTCGTGCCTCCGGCTCCCCCGCTCGCGATGAAACCTCCGCCCCCCGCGCTGGACATGGCGCCCCCAGCACCACCACGAGCGTTGGTTCCTCCGCCGCTCCCCGCCGTGCCGGCCGCTGCAGACACTCCACCATCTCCGGTTTTGCCGCTGGACTCGGATGAACCGCAGCCGGACATGCCACTCAGCATGACGCCGCTTGCACTGAGCAGGGCCAAGATTCGAGCGCTGAGCTCTCGAGTGTTCATATCGTCCTCCTGGTCATTGAGATGGGACGGCCGTTTGCCGGTCGTGGCGCGCACAATGCGCAACACCTTCTCGGGCGCGCCGGAGCATCGGCCCATAGATAGCACATTGCCCCTAGGGCCCTCAAACTTCGGGCCCGGGAGCGCGAATCCGCTTCTTTCATGCGATCGCGCTGAAGCGGGCATCCCATTCCTTCGGCCGCGTCCACTGCTCTGGAGGTGCTAACGTATCGTGGGGTCGCTAGAGCATTAAATCCCATTTGAGCTTTAACCCAATTTCATTCCTGGATTGAAAGTCGCAGGCCTTCCTTTGGCGCACTCCTGGGGCAGCGGTAAGCTCATGGCTTTTTCTGGCATTGATGGGAAAACCGATTACCACTTCGGACTAGTTGCCAACTCGCCTCGCTTTGACAGCCATCTCACTCTAACACTTGCTGCATCCACGGAATCGCCCGCGTGCCGTCCCATCGGTGCTCGCCGTCGAACACGTGGTGGACCAAATTGCGCCGGGCGCCGAACGCGCTGAAAACCTTACCCGCGATCCGGACCTGGCTTCGCACGTTGTCGAGGTTGCTCTTTCCGTTCAGCGAGTCTCGGCTCCCGGTTTCGACGAACAGTCCCCGGGGTGCGACCAGAGCGCCGATATCCCCCATATCGAAGGACTCCCACAGGTGGGGCACCAGATTGCACACGCAATTGCTGTTCAAAATCAGGAGTGACTCCTTCACGCCATAAAAATAGCCGCTCACCACCGCGGCTTTCACGCGCCGGTCCATGGCCGCCAGATTCAGTGTTTGGAGCCCTCCGCCGGAAAGCCCCGCGCAACCGATGCGGCGTCGATCGATCCGCCGATCCGTCTCGAGATGGTCCAAGA
>DASXTY010000158.1:0-9069 GCA_036505155.1 Polyangiaceae bacterium
GAAGGAGTCCGGATCGCAACCGGTATCAAAGTGATCGGCTTCGAGAAGGACGGAAGCGGTGTGGTCACTGCCGCCATCACCGACCGCGGGCGTATCGCATGCGACTTTGTGATCGTCGGAGTGGGACCCTGGGTCAAACAAATTTGGGACATGCTGGAGCTTCCACCGGCGATCAGCATCCGCGGGCGGGACGGCGCCTTGCATCGCGACGTGCCGATGTGGGTTTATTGGAGCCTGCAAGAAGGCACGCTGGGCGTCGACCCCATGCTGCAGCGCACCAACGATGGCAAGCTGCCGCCGGTGATCCACCTCGACACCGATGCGCCGCTGCATTCCGATGTCGACGGCTCTCTCGTCACGGACCAACTTTGGGGCATTTATTACAAGCCGGATTTCAGCTTCGGCGGTGTTCAGGGCGGCGCCATGCCGTATCGGATTGAGACACCAGCCGACCAGGTGGCAGTCGACCCGTATGGCCCCGAATCCCCCGACTTCGTGGTGGGGGAAGCTTTCGCGAACATGTGGGTGTCGGCGCTGGCGTTTTGCCAAAAGCGCTTCAGCGGACAAACCTCAAAATACAAGAAGGAACCATCGGGCGGCATCGGCTGCTTCACCGCCGATAGCTTCCCGGTATTTGACTGGTTTTGCGAAAACGTGTATCTCATCGCCGACTCGAACCACGGCTACAAGATGATCGGGGTTGGCGAGCTGGTTGCGGGGGAGGTTTTGGGCGCTAAGAGCGATCTCTTAGAGCCGTTCCGCTTTTCGCGCTTTGCGGAGGGCAAGCTGCATCCCATTTCCCATAGCCCCTTCCCCTGGAGCTAGTTGAAAAACTCTCAACTTTAACTCAACCCTAAAACAATTTGGTACCCACCATGACCGACCTAGAAGCCCATGTAAACGCCGCCGGACGAAAAGAGCTCGTCAAACAGGTGCGCGGAAAGATCAAAGAGCTGGGGATTACCTACATCTATTACCAATTCATCTCGGTGACGGGTCGCATCGTGGGCAAAGGCATCCCGGCGGATCACTGGGAGACCATAGCCGAGCGCGGCTTTCAGCTGGTCTACGGCGCAACCGCAAACCTATTCGTCGACCGGCACCGGAATTATATCGGCTACGGGCCCGAGGCCTCGGAGCTGGTGGGCATCCCCGACCCGGAAACCTTTGTGCAGCTTCCGTGGGACCAGCGGGTTGCGCGCGTTTTCTGCACCTGCTTTCGAAACCGGGAGGAGAAAGTCAACCCCGGAGGTCACCTCACTTCGGACTGTCGCGGCAACCTCAGATTGTTTCACGAAGAGTTCAAGAAGAAGCACAACGGTCTGCACCTCCGACACGGTTGCGAGCCGGAGATGATGTGGCTCAAGAAAGGGGACGATGGCCTTCCGTCGGGAGGGTTTACCAAGCCGAACTGCTATCATATTGACCAATTCGAATCGTTGCGGCCGGTGTTCTTAAGGGCCATCGAATACTCCCGCAGCATGGGGCTCGACATGATTCAGGGGGATCACGAGGACGCCCCGGGGCAGCTCGAGCTGAACTTCACCTTCGACGACGCGCTCCGGACCTGCGACCGGCTGACCACCTACCGGCAGATCTGCGCCCAAGTGGCCCGCGAGTTCAATTTGATCGCTTGTTTCATGACCAAGCCCTTCATGGGCGTCTCCGCGAGCGGCTGCCACCACAATCTGTCGCTCTGGCGAGGCGGTGAAGCCCGGGTGAAATCATTCGATCTCAATCCCGTGCCGGGCCTCGAGGGCGCTTTCACCTATCTACAAGGCGGCGACAACCTGTTCTTACCCGAGGCAGGTGAAACGCGGCCGGGGGCGATTGGCCTGCATTGCATCGGCGGCGTCATCCAACACGTCGGCGCGCTGACCGCGATCGGCTCTTCGAGCGTGAACTCTTATCGACGCCTGTGGGATACGGGCTTTTGGGCGCCCCTCTACGCCGATTGGGGCTACCAAAATCGCACCTGCGCGCTTCGGGTGTCCGCGCCGGGCCGGTTCGAGTATCGGTCGGTGGATTCCATGGTAAACCCCTATTTAATGGCGGCGGCGCTGCTTCAGGCCTTCGACGATGGCATTCGGCGCCAGCTCGATCCGGGAGAGCCCGAGGAGCGCAACATCTACGTGGCCATGGCGGCGGGCAAAGAGGTAAAAAGGCTTCCCATGTCGCTCGGGGACGCGTTGAGCGAGCTCGAGCGCGACGAGGTGGTTCGGCGAGGGCTTCCGGACGAGATGTACCGCGTGTTCATGCACTACAAACGTGACGAATGGGAAAAGTTCATGGCCACTGTCACCGACTGGGACCTCAAGCAGTATTGGGACTGCTTGCCATAGCTAAGGAGTGTTTGCGATGTGTGGAATCGCTGGATTGATTCATCGCCGCTCCAGCGGCGCCATCGGTCGTGAAATGACCGCGATGCTCCAGTCGCTCAAGCACCGCGGGCCCGACTCCACCGGTTTCGCGCTCTACGGGCCGCCTCGAAGTGAAGAGCTGGTGTTGCGGTTCAAAGTTGCCGAACAGGAGGACTTGCGCAAAGGGTTCAGCATTCATGCCGAAATGAAGCAGCGTCAGGCCGAGGTGGACAAGCGGCTGGCGGAGCTCGGAGCGCGGGTGCTGGAGCGAGAGCAAGTCACCGAGTACGCCCATCGCTACCGGATTCAATATGACGGCGACCGGCGGCGCTTCGCGGACACCATCGAGGACATAGAAGGGGCGGAAATCTTGTCGCTCGGGCACGCGCTCGAGCTGGTGAAGGACCTGGGTGACGCTGCCCGAGTCTCGGGCCAATACCGACTCCAAGGCTTCGAAGGGACGCACGCCATCGGTCACACTCGCATGGCGACCGAGTCCGATGTGGACATCCGCTCCGCGCACCCGTATTGGGCGTATCCATTCGCGGACGTATCGGTGGTGCACAACGGTCAGCTGACCAGCTATTGGAAGCAGCGGCGTGAGCTCGAGCACCGCGGTCACCGCTTCATGTCGAATTGCGACTCGGAGCTCATCGCGGTTTACCTCGCGGACCGGCTGGAGCGCGGCGCTGGGCTTGAAGACGCGATGAAGGAGTCGGTCGAGGAGCTCGACGGCGTGTTCACGTATCTGGTCGCCACCTCCGAAAGCCTGGGGATGGCAAAGGACACCATGGCCGCCAAACCCATGGTGCTCTACGAAGGCGAGGACTTCATAGCGCTCGCCTCCGAAGAGGTAGCGATTCGCACCATATTTCCTCACGAGATCGACACCACCGATCCCTACGAAGGGGAAGTTCGGGTCTGGAAGAGCAACGCGCTCTCCTGATCAGGAGTTATGGCCATGGAATCCATGCACAACGAGCGGCTTTCGGGTCGCACTCAGCAGCTTTTCTTCAACGCCGAGGAGGGGAGTGGCCCAACCTATCCCGGGGCATTCGAGGTCGACATCCAAAAGCGCGCCGAATTGGATGTCGAGAAGATGACACCCCAAGAGATCAACCTAGGGCTCCGCGCGTTGATGCGGGACGGATATGGGACCATCACGCTAAAAAATCCCGGCGCGAAGCACGCGGTAGCGGTCGGAATCCTCAATCGGCTAAATCTAGAGATCGAGGGCAGCTTGGGTTACTTTGGCTGCGGACTCATCGACGGGCCCAACGTGCACATCACCGGTCGCGTCGGCTGGTCGTGCGCGGAAAACATGCTGTCGGGCACCGTGGTCATCGAGAAAAATGCGGGCTCGACATTTGGGGCGGCGCTGCGGGGCGGCGACTTAGTGTGCAGGGGCGACGTCGGCGCGCGGGTGGGAATCGATATGAAGGGGGGCACCATCATGATAGGCGGACGCGCCGGCGCGTTTTGTGGCTTTATGATGCAGCGCGGGCGAATGATCATTTTGGGCGACGCGGGCCAAAACCTCGGTGATTCCATGTATGATGGGACGATTTACGTCGGCGGGGAAATCGCGGGGCTCGGAGTAGATGCGGTCCGCGCCGAGATGACGGAGCTCGATTGCGTTTGGCTCGAGCACAAGCTCGCGCTCTATGGTCTGGCGGCGCCGAGGGGTGTGTCCAATATGGCGAAGATTGTGGCGGGAAAGCAACTGTGGAACTACGACAACCTCGAACCAGCCGAAAAGAAACTGGTTCTGTGACCAACCAGGAGTCCTCACCGTGAATCGAAACGTTCTTGGCCATAGCTCGCTGTTCACGCGCGAAGTGATCAACGATATCCACATCAAAGCCGAGCTCGGCCGCTACCGCATGCGCGGTTTCTCCCTCTTCAAGAAGATTCCCTCCTGGGACGATCTCACGTTTCTCCCCGGGACGCTGACGCGCTTCGTGATCGAAGGGTATCGGGAAAAGTGCCAGACGGAGACCGTGATCGGCCCCAAAGCCAAGCGGCCGCTGGTGCTGGATATTCCCATCTACATCACCGGCATGAGCTTCGGTGCACTTTCCTATGAGGCCAAAGTCGCGCTCGCCCGAGGAGCAACCTTGGCCGGCACGGCAACTTGCTCAGGGGAGGGGGGCATGATGCCGGACGAGCGGCGCTACTCGTCGAAGTGGTTTTATCAGTGCATCCAGTCGCGGTACGGTTTCAATCCGCACCACCTGCGATTAGCGGACGCGGTCGAGTTTTTCATCGGGCAGGGCTGCAAGGTGGGTCTCGGAGGACATCTCATGGGGCAGAAAGTGACGGACCAGGTTGCCGAAATGCGATCGCTGCCCGCCGGAATCGACCAGCGCTCACCGGCGCGTCACCCGGATTGGCTCGGCCCCGACGATCTCGCCCTCAAGATTCAGGAGATCCGTGAAGCCACCAATCACGAAGTTCCTATTCAGCTCAAGCTCGGTGCGGCGCGCGTCTACGACGACGTGCGCATGGCCATCAAAACCGGGCCGGATTCGATTTACATCGACGGCATGGAAGGCGGAACCGGCGCCGGTCCCCACATCGCCACGGAAGAAACCGGCGTGCCCGGGATTGCAGCCATTCGTCAGGCGCGTAAAGCGCTCGACGACTTGGGTAAGACCGGTGAAATCTCACTGGTCTACGCCGGCGGGATCCGCAATGGGGCCGACGTGGCCAAAGCTCTGGCACTCGGCGCGGATGCGGTGGCTATCGGCCATGCGGCGCTCATGGCGCTCAACTGCAACAAGGCTATCCCGGAATCCGATTACCTGAACGAAGTGGGGGTCGAAGCGGGCTCTTGTTACCATTGCCACACCGGCCGCTGCCCAGTCGGCATCACCACGCAGGACCCCGAGCTGAGAAAGCGGCTCGATCCCGACGCCGGGGCGGAGCGTGTGTACAACTTTCTGCACGCGCTCACTTTGGAGTGTCAGATGATGGCCCGCGCGTGCGGGAAAACTAACGTGCATTCGCTCGAGCCGGAGGACCTGGCTGCGCTCACCATGGAGGCCTCGGCGCTTGCGATGGTGCCGCTCGCCGGCACGCAATACACCGTGGGGCGCCCGGACATGACGAGATATTGACATGCAGTCCAACACCCATAAACGCGAACAAGAAATCGGCCAGCACATCGGCTACCGCTACGATGTCAACCTGCTTCCTGACTATTCGCGGCTCACGCCGTTTCTCAAGCATTACATCGAAGTCATGGGCTGGAAGGACTTGAACTGGCTCGAAGATGTGCATATGGGGTACGAAGAGGGCCGGGCCGCCGTGTTTGACCGCAACATGAACGCGTGGGTCACCGTACCGGCCGACCTGCAGCTCCCGGAAAACCAACAGGATCGAGACATGCTGGCGCGTGAGCTTTTGGTGAAGTTTCAGATGTCTCCCCGGCATCCCATGGTTGAGTTGAACCAGGCGTACAAGAAGTTTTAGGGATAGTCGAAAGTCGAGACCTGTTCACGACAGGAAGCGCTGAGTTTCGGACGGTAATCGAACGCCGTGCAGCACGGCTTTCATTATCCCCTCACGAGGCCCTTTCCTGGCGCGCCCGCACCCAATACAGGGGGATGAAAGTCAGCACCAACGCTATCCCCAAAAGCATCACGCGGCGTTCCCACTGCATACCCCCCACGAAAAAGATCACCCAGTTAAATAGGGTCACCAACATGGCAATGGGGACGAAGTATCCGGGCAATCGAAAGAGCCGAGGGGCGTCCGGCCGGCGGCGCCGGAGCGATATGAACGCCGGCACCACCACCATGAATGTCAAGACGTACCCCACGTTCGAGCAAGCGACGAGATTGACGATGTTGGTCTTGAAGACGAATAGCAGTCCCAGGGTCACCGCCAAGTTCCACACGGTTGAGCCGACGGGGACGTTGCGCCGATTAAGGCGGCTGAACTGTTTGAGCGTTAGACCGTCGCGGCTCATCTCGTAGAGCACCCGAGAGGCGCCGATGATCCCGGTCTGCGCGCCGAGCAGAAGAGCTGCCACCAACATGATGGTGACGACGATCTCCCCAGCGCGGCCAAAGATGGCGCTTGCCGCCGGAAGAAAGGCAATCGCGGGATCTTTCGACAAGGTCTCCGTCCCGACCGTCGCCAGCAGCATGAAAGGCACAATCACGTACGCCAACAGGCCCACCGAAGAGGCGGCGGTCATGGCTTTGGGCATATCCCGGTGCGGATCCTTGAGCTCGGCGACGATGGTGGAGGCGGATTCGAATGCGTAGGCCGACCAGATCGCAACGAACATCCATTTCGCTATCAATAGCCAAGAAGCCATCGACGACCAAGAACCGCCAAGCGGCACGAAAGGGCTCACGTATTCGGTGTGAAACAGCGAGCTGTGAAACAGCGGCGAAAACGCGATGAGGGTCAGAGGAATCAAGGCGCAAACCGCCATCACCAGCGATGACCAGACCCCGAGCGCCAAGCCGAACCAATTCACGGTGAAGAGGAGCAGCGTGAGCACGACCGCGGTAGCGAGATCGTTCAAACCCGGGAAAAACGTGGCCCTCAAGTACCCGGCGGCCAATACGAAGTTTACCGGAATCACAGGCAACCAACCCAACCAGTATCCCCAGTTGGAAACGGCGCCGACCAATGGCGTCACGTGTTTGAACCCCTCGTGGGCATAGGTGGGCGTCCCGCCACTCTTGTGCGGGAACATCGCGGCAAGCTCGGTGATCATCAAACATTGCAGGACCCCCACGACCGCCGTCACTGACCAGACCACCACCGAAGCGGGGCCGAGCGCTGCTGCAATGGGACCGAGCGACACCGCCACCAACACGGACCCACCGAGGGAAATGACGAATGCCGATCTCCAGCTCGCGAAGCGCCTGAGCGCGCCCTCTTGGCCCGGCGCAATCTCGGCCGCGACCACTTCAGCAGTGGGCCTGGACTCGGTTTTCACGCGGAGCGAAGCTATCGCGAACTCGGCGCGGAGCCCAGACTCCTGTCCCACCCCCCTGGAACGCGGTTCTGCTGGTCTTCGGGGTACTCGCAATTCGCGCAAAAGCTAGCGAGAAGCGGCTGGTCGGTATCTCGCCTTGCTCGCGGCACGGGCCCAGCCCGACCCTGCGCTCCGAGCCTCACCGTTTCAGCGATGTCGCCTCCCCGCGCTACCAACGCCGCCGTCCGGAGCACACCGTCCTCCACGGCATCGTTCGCGAGCATCTCGCTCCGTTTGGAATCAATAATTCGTCGAGCGGCGTCTCTGTGGATACGCGCAGCCCGTGGCACTCGCCGAGCTTCTCTCGGGCTAGCTTTAGCTAGTGTTGGTGAGCGCATCGCGCGATCAAACCGGCTAGAGTAGACCCTTTTCACTCTACCGAAATCGTGTTCGCACTTCGGACGTTGGACGAAGCCGCCTTCGGCGGCAGATTGAAGCTCTTGCCCCGGCGCGATTCCGTCTCGTAGACTCTGCCGGGAGCCTCGATCTCGTCTTCGGAACCGCGCTCTCCCGGGAGAGGCGCCTGGCCAATTTTAGAAATCGCGCGCGCGACCGACTATGACGAACCGGTTGATGCACCCACGCGCGAAACGGGTGCGGCCATCACCTGATGGACCTTTCTGAGCTGTCCATCCCCCGCGCGTACGGCGCGCCACCACGGCGTGGTCCCCTCGACGTGAGCAGGATCGAAAGGCCGACCGATGATCGGGGTGAGCACGCGCGCTCCGCTCGATTCGGCGAGCGTCACCAGCGTCTCCGCTGGCTCGTCCCACGCGTGCAGCGCGAGATCGAACGTTCCCCAATGAACAGGCAGTAGGGTCCCTCCGCCGAGGAGCCGAAAAGCATCGAGGGCGTTGGCTGGGCCGAGATGTATTTCGCCCCACGCCGGATGCCACGCGCCAATTTCGAGCATGACCAGATCGAACGGCGCGAACCGCTCGCCCACGGCGGTAAACTCGTTGGTCAGCCCCGTGTCGCCGGAGAAAAAGACGCGGCGGTTGGCCGTGGTGATCACCCACGAGGACCACAGCGTGGAATTGCGATCGGTCAGCGTCCGGCCGGAGAAATGCTGCGCAGGCGTGGCCGTGAACGAGAGCGCACCCCCCGGCAGCACGTGCTCCTCCCACCAATCGAGCTCGGTGATGAGCCTGGGCTCGATTCCGAGCCGCTCGAGGTGGGCGCCGACACCGAGCGAGGTCACCACGGGAACGCGTAGCTGGGCGAGCTTGCGCACGCTCTCAGCGCAAAGATGATCGTAGTGGTCGTGCGACAAAAGGACCGCATCGAGCTGGGGCAGCTGTTCGATCGTGACTGGAACGGGGTGAAATCGCCTCGCGCCGGCGAAGGAGACCGGCGAAGCGCGCTGCCCGAACACCGGATCGGTGAGGACACGCAGGCCGTCGATTTCGAGCACCATGGTGCTGTGGCCGAGCCAGGTGACGCGCAAGCTGGTGGGCGACGACGCCTTGGCCCAGGGCTCGAGTGGGCTCCCGACAGGCAGAGGGGCGGAGGGGCGCCGCGCGCTCCCGCCGAAAATGAACTCCCCGATCATGGGCAACGAAGGCCCCTGAACCGTGGGTGTGATCTGTGCCGTGTTGTGGAACTTGCCGTCTTTGAACTGCTTGGAGGCTAGCGCGCGCTCGAGCCTCTCGCCGATGAGCTTGGCCATTGGTCAAACTTGACAACTTAGTCCTATATTGTCAAGGTCAT
>DASXTY010000159.1:0-4711 GCA_036505155.1 Polyangiaceae bacterium
CGAACTGACCCGAGCCGAAGCTCATTACCGATTGAAAGGGCTGGTAAGCAAGGTCCTGGCGGTGCTCACTCATGTTGAACCAAGCCAACATTCGCTCCCAACGGTACGAGGTAAAGCGAACGGCCCATACGGCAAATCCGAATCCAAACATTCCGGCGCCGAGCAAATAACCCAGACGAGCGCCCGCCACGAACAACATGGTAAAGGTCAAAAACAAGAGCACCGCAGCTCCCCCGAAGTCCGGCTGCTTCAAGCACAGCAGCATCAAGCCGCCCGCGGTGAGCAGGTGTGGAAGCATGCCGATGGAGAAACTTTTCACTCGTTCTTGTTTTTTGGCCAGCGAGTAGCTCAGCCAAAGCACCAGCGCGAGCTTGCCCGCCTCGGACGGTTGCACGTGCACCGGACCCAGGCTGAGCCAGCGCGCCGCACCGCCACCCGTGTGCCCAAAACCGATGATGCTGAGCACCATCAGCACCGTGACCACCCCTAAAATGGGATAGGTCCAGGCGCGGAGCCGGTGATAATCCATGCGCGAGGTCACGAGGAGCACCAAAAGAGCCATCCCCGCGTAGACCACCTGGCGCTTGAGGAAATATTGCGCGTCCCGGTGCACTACTGTCGCTTCGATGGCGCTCGAGCTGTAGACCATGACCACGCCGAAGCCGATGAGACCGATGATGATTGCCGCCAGAAGCGAATCGACCTGGCCCACTGCAGGCTTGTGCGGCAAAAGCAGCTCTTCCCGAGTTGTCACGGGGTTGTCTCTCCCTGCAGGCTTCGCACCGCTCGGGCAAATTGCTCGCCGCGGTCGGCGTAGCTTTTGAACATGTCGAAGCTGGAGCACGCGGGGGAGAGCAGCACCGCGTCACCCGGTAACGCCAACCGGTAAGCGGAGGCCACGGCTTCCACCAGGGTCGCTGCCTGCTCGACAGGAACCGCGGAACCGACGGCGCTCGCAATCTTCGAAGCGGCTTCGCCGATCACCACCAGCGCCCTACCCTTTTCCCGCAGCGCTTCCACCAATGGCTCATAGCCGCCCAGCTTGTCCCGTCCACCCGCGATGAGCACCGCTCGCGGCTCCTGGAGCCCGCGCAGCGCGTTAACCGACGCACCCACGTTGGTCGCCTTGGAGTCGTCGTAGAAGGTTACTCCGGCGATGCTGCCCACCAGCTCGGTTCGGTGCGGCAGGGGTTCAAAGCCCAAAAAGCCCGCTTGAATCCCTTCGGCGCTCACGCCGAACGCGCGCGCAGCGGCAATCGCAGCCGCCGCATTGAGCAAATTGTGTAGTCCGTGAAGCGGAACCCTTTCCAGTGAAAAGCGGAGACCAGTCGAAGCCTCCATCACTTCGCGACCCTCGACATAGAAGTCGGCGTCTTGGCGCTGCGTGTGGAACCTCAACAGCCTGCCCTTGCCTCGCCGCGCCTGGCGCGCGCATTCGGGGTCTCCGGTCCAAATCACCGCGGTGTCGGAAGTAGTTTGGTTTGCAAAGGCATTGCCCTTGGCCCGCGCGTATTGCGCAAAGTCCGAATAGCGGTCCAAGTGGTCTTCAGTGATATTGAGCAGCACGGCGACTTTCGGCTTGAACGTGGGCGCTCGTTCCAGCTGAAAGCTCGAAACTTCGAGCACTACGGCGTCCCAACTGCCGCCGGCCGCCTCTGACGCGGGACGGCCCAAATTGCCCCCCGCAAACACGGTCATCCGGTCCCCCTCCAGCAAGCGCGCTACCACGGTGGTTACGGTGCTCTTGCCGTTGGTGCCGCCCACCGCAATGACGGGCGCGCTCAAATGACGCCAGGCCAACTCGAGCTCACCAATCACCTCGACCCCGGCTTGACCGGCCGCTTCGAGCGCCGGCAGCGGCCCCACTCCAGGCGATACGACGACCAGGTCGAACCCAACGAAGCTAGCCGGGTGACCGCCCACAGCGAGCTCCACCCCCAACTCGGAGACCTCTTTCGACAGCTCCGACAGACCCGCGCTATCGGTTCCCAGTACTCGCGCGCCGCGCCTGGCGCACAATCGCGCCGCAGCAATTCCGCTGCTGCCAAGGCCTACGACGACCACGCGTTTTCCGGTGAGGTCCATTCAGCGCAACTTCAACGACGAAAGAGCTACCAGGGCCAACAACATCGAAATGATCCAAAAACGAACGATGATCCGCGGCTCCGGCCATCCCTTCTTCTCGAAGTGATGGTGGATGGGCGCCATCAGGAACACGCGCTTTCCGAAAAACTTGAAAGTCAGCACCTGGGTAATGACGCTGACCGCCTCCATTACGAAGATCCCTCCGATGAGCAGGCTCAGAAGCTCGTTTTTGGTGAGCACTGCCATCATGCCGAGCCCGCCGCCCAGGGCGAGCGAGCCGACATCGCCCATGAACACTTGGGCCGGATACGTGTTGTACCAAAGAAACCCGACACCGGCGCCGATCACCGCGGCGCCATACACGCTAAGCTCGCTCATTTCATTGATGCCGGCGATGTCCAGGTAGGTGGCCAGGGGCCGACCGAACAACACCGCCCCCGCGATGTAAGCCCAAACCGTGTACGCGCCGGCGTTGATCATCACCGGGCCGATTGCCAAACCGTCCAGGCCGTCGGTGAGGTTCACCGCGTTACTCATGCCCACCACCACCACCAGGGAAAATGGCAAATACAAGAACATGGGCAAAGCCAGCGGATGTTTGTCGAACGCGAGGAACGGAACCGACAGGCGAGTACGGATGTGCATCCACGCCTCCGGAACCTGATCCGAGAGGAACAGGTACCCGATGGCCAGACCGCCGATGAGAAATTGGGCCAACAGCTTGTAGCGCCCCGGCAACCCGCGCGAGCTGTGCCCCTGAATCTTCATGCGATCATCGATGAAACCGATGGCTCCGTAGCCCGCAGTCACCGCAGCCGTGGCGATCACGAACGTGTTCTTCACATCTGCCCACAATATGGTGGGAACCAGCACCGACACCAAGATCAGCGCTCCTCCCATGGTGGGCGTTCCCGCCTTGGCGTGGTGGGTCTCGGGACCTTCTTCTCGGATGATCTGACTGATCTGCTTGCCGCGAAGCTTTTCTATGAACCACGGCGCGACCAGAAAACACATCAACATAGCGGTGATGGTGGACATGATCACGCGGAAGGGCGTGTAACGCAGAACGTTCAGAGCGCCGGTCCAACCGAACTCGTGCCGCAAAGGATAGAGCAGCCAATAGATCAAGAAGCTTTACCTCGCTTGTCGATCAAGCCCTCGACCACTGTTTCGAGCTCCAGTCCGCGCGAACCCTTCACCAGCACCACATCGCCGGCGCGCATTTGCTGAATCACGAGCTCTAAAGCCTGCCCGGAGTCGCCGGCAAATTCCGCCGGAACGCCGGCGGCCCGCACCGAATCGGCGAGCAGCTGTGCGTCACCGCCAACCGCGATCACCGACTCGGCGCCGTTTGCTCCGAGCCTTTCACCCATTGCGCGGTGCTGCGCTCTGGAATGTTCGCCCAGCTCGCGCATCTCGCCTAGGACCAGCAAGAGTCTCGCGCTTCGGCGGTGCGCCAGCTCGCGCGCGACTTCGAGCGAGCTCAGTAGGCTCGGGGGATTGGAGTTATAGCTATCGTCCAGAATCACGCTCCCGTCGGCAAGCTGGATGGGAACCAGCCGACCCGGTTGAGCGAGCTCGGGGCTTTTCAGCGCGGTGGATACGCGCTGTTCCGCAATCGGCTCGCCCAAGAGCGCGTCCACCAGCGCCAGCGCCGCCGCCGCCGCGAGGGCGCCGGGCCTGCCGAACAGCGAGCACGAAAGAGTTACCACCTCACGAGCGCGTCCGGCGCCACGCCGTTCGATGGCAATCTCAGCACAGTCCAGCGCGGCCTGCGTATGACTGAGGACGCGGTAATCACATTCCGCGCCGAACCCGTAGCTCACTTTGCGGAAAGCGGGGCTTTGCGCCAGCTGACGTTGCGCGCGCACGTCGTCGCCATTGGCGACGGCAACGCCTCCGGGCCCTAGCCCGGCCAACAGCTCTCCTTCCTCTTTTTCGATTTGGTCGATACCGCCAAAGCCCTGGCAATGCTCCAGGCCGATCAGGGTGAGAATGCCGGCATCCGGTTCACTGATCCCCACGAGGTCGCTCACTTCTCCCGGGCGACTAGTGCCGAGCTCCACCACCGCGTAGCGATGCTCGGGTTCTATCCCCAAAAGAACCAGCGGCACTCCGATTAGGTTATTGAAATTTCCGGAGACGGTGTGCACCGATCCGGGGAACACGGCACCTAGCATTGCACCCGCAGCACTGCGGGTCGTGGTTTTTCCAGCCGAGCCGGCTACGGCGGTGATCGCGCCACCCCAGCGCTTGCGCCACCACCGCCCTAGCGCCCCCAGCGCCTGTAAGGTGGAGGGCACCCGCACTACGGAGACCTCGTTAGGGACCTCGCAGTTGCGACTGACCATTACTGCGGCCGCCCCCCCGCGGATCGCATGATCGACACAGTCGTGACCGTCGAAGCGCTGCCCCGAAAGGGCCACGAACAGCCGGTTCCTCACGTCTAGACGCGAATCGGTGACCACCCCTTCAACCCTGCTCTGACGTCCGGAGCGGATCTGACCACCGGTGGCCTCAGCGATCTCGCCCAGCGTGAGATGCAGTCGGTTGCCGGGCAGGGGTAGCGCCGTCACGGTTTTGCACTCGACGCACGGCGCTGCGCCAGGGCACGTCGCGCTTCCAG
>DASXTY010000160.1:0-5354 GCA_036505155.1 Polyangiaceae bacterium
GAGGTGGAACAAAAGTGCTTGTCGAGCTGGTACGACGTGTCCAACAAAAAGACGGTGTGCGAGCGTTTCGAGCCGCCGTCCCGTTGCGTCGGAAGTCGCGTAAGGAAGCGCTTTTGCATCGACGCTTATGATTGGCCCAACAAGAAAGGAGAGCGTCCCGAGGTGATGAATCGCTTCCATCAGGCACAGGTGAAGTGTGCCGCGGTCGGCAGGCGATTATGTACCGAGTCGGAGTGGACGTTTGCTTGCGAAGGGCCCCAGATGAAACCGTTTCCCTACGGCTACGTGCGGGACGCCAAAAAGTGCCGAGGCGACATGCCTTGGGATCATCCGGACATGAAAAGAGTGGCAGCTCGCGACCCCGAAGAACTCGGTCGATTGTGGCAGGGCGTGCCGAACGGCGCTCAGCCCGAATGCATCAGTGACTTTGGCGTGGCCGACCTACCCGGCAACACCGACGAGGTGGTTGCCAGCGAAACCTTCGAACCCGGCTGGCGCGGCGAATTCGACAGCGTAAACACCGGCGGGCCCTGGTACAAGGGCGTCCGCAATCAGTGCCGTCCTAAGATCTATACGCATAACGAGGGGTTTTATTATTATTATCTCAGCTTTCGTTGCTGCGCGGAGGCAGATGGAAAGGCCACCGAACCGCGGACGCCCAAGCAGATCCGACAGAATTGGAAGTTTGAGCGAGTGGAAAAGTCGGCTGGTTTCACGCGCGCCGAGATAAAGGAAATCTTGCAACGCAAAACACGGCGGACGGACTGCGGTTGTTCGGTTAAGGATGTACGCTGTAAAACCATGTGCGGAAGCTTGCTCGGGCCGAACGCAGTCGACACCAAGTGACCCCGCTCAGCGTCGTGACAAGACTCGCGCCAAGAGTCCGGCGGCGAGGCCGGCCAACAGATCGTCTGCCATGATTCCGAGCCCCGCCGGTTCGAGGCGTTGCACATGATCAATGGGACCGGGTTTGATGACGTCGAGCAGACGAAACAAAGAAAAGGCCAGGATGCCAGCAATGGGACCCCGGCGGTTCACCAGACCCAAGGCAATGAGGGTTCCCGCCACCTCGTCGATCACCACCTGGCTGGGATCCTTCTCCCCCAGTTCTTCCGCCATCCGCTCCGAAGCCCAAAGGCCGGCCGCGGTGGTGGCGGCAATCGCCGCGAGCTGGGCTGCAGGACCCAGCGCCCGAATGCATAGATGCAGGGGTATGGCGCCGAACGCGCCCACGGTCCCCGGGGCGAACGGCGAGTTTCCGCAGCCAAACCAGGTTCCGAGCCGCCACGCCCAGCGTTTCGAGTCGATCATTGAGCTTTAGCGTATCACCGCTTCGGCAGATCCGGCCGGGTGCCGCTCCCGACCTTCGGTGCAGCAGATCTGTAGCCAATGCGCTATGCTCCCAGTCGGAATGGCCAGCGAGTCCCTGCCCGAAATAGATTCCTCCGAGTTGGAGGAAGAGGAGGACGAGCTTACCACTCTATTTTCGGAAGGGGTGCATCCCGATTCGCCTCCGGACTCGAATCGTCCCACCCCCGCCCCATCGCAGCCGATGTTCCCCCGGGAGCTCAGCACGCCGCCAGCTCCCGAGCTGAAGGCGCCGTCAGGTTCCTTGCCGAAAACGACGCTCCCGCCAGTGGCGTTGCCTCCCCCTTCCCGAAAAAGCGGCGAGCTGAGCAAGCCACGGATTCCTTCCCTGCCTCCGCTAGCAGCATCCCGACCGCCTCCACTTCCGGGTGAGCGGCCCGCGCCTGCTAAGTTGCCACCGCTTCCGACCGCCTCGGCGTCCAGACTGCCTCCCGTTTCCGCCGGCCCTGCCTCGCCGCACCTACCGCCGCTACCGGTATTCCCCTCGCCGGGCTCGGCGGGAGGTGCCTCATCGGAAGCCTTGTCGCGCCGCGGACCGGCGACCTTGCCCAGCGGGCGCACCGAAACGTCTGTTTCGCGTTTGCCGCCTCCGCCGGTCCTGCGGAGGGTTGAGGCACCGGGAACCGTGCGGATACCTCCGGTAGTCGCGGCGTCTGCGAGCGATGAGGACTTTCAGTTGGAGGCGGCGTTATCGGGCAGGACTTCCGGTTGGCGTCGCGTTGCCGTGGGCGCAGCGATACTCGGTGTCGTGGCCTTGTCCGGAGCGGCACTGACGGGGGCAATTTTGAAGCTCGTTCAACGGCAATCCGCTGGCCCCACGACCCAAGTCGGCGATCCCAACGTGAAGAGCCACGTTGAAACGCCTGGAACGGCTGCCCCGTCGGCCGCGTCGGAAAAACAAGATGTGTTGGACGTCGAGAGCTTGCCGAAAGTGGGTGAGCCAACCGCAGCGCGACCAGCCGGCGCGAGCAGCCCACCGCGCGCAGCGCGCAAAGCGCCTTCCGAGCCGTCTCAAGCCGCCCCGGTCAAATCGGAGCCGGAAGCGAAGAAGGAGCCCGAGTCGAAGAAATCGGCTAAGGCCGAGCCGGCGCCACCACCACCCGCCGAACCCTCGAGCCCCCCGGCAAAGAAAGCGGACCAGCCCCTGAAGAAGGTCCTGAACGACCCGGGATTCTGACCGGCTTCGTCGCGGTTAGTCTTCGTCGCCCGGAACCAGCTGACAAGACACTACGCGGGCGACCATCTTTTGACCGCTTTCTTTTTGCCAAGCTTGTGAGGGAAACCAACGCAGGCTCGGGTCCTTGAGCTGGCCAACGAAGCTCACTTTGCACCTGACCACGAAGCGAGCGAGCTTGGTGGCCAAGATGCCCTGCGACGGTTCCTGGTGCAAGCGGTACGCCACGTGGGGCTCTGACCACAAGCCGGCGATGAAGATTAGCTGATTGTCCAGCCAGGTGCGGTAAGGCTGAATGGTGTCGCGTTTGTTATCGTCGACGGGGGCTTCCGGAGCTCGCGGCCAGTTTTCCGTTTCCGTCCGATATTCGCAGTGCGTGCCGCCGAAGTCCTCGGCGGCCGCGCATTGAAGCGATGTGTAGTCGGCGGTGACAACGGTGATGCGCACGTCTTGCGTGCTCCCCACCTTCCACTTTGAGATATCGGTGCCTGCGGGTTCCTTCTTGGTCAAAAACGAGGACGGCACTAGGAATGTGACGACCATCAGCCCCGCTAGCGCAAGCGCGATCCAAAACCGGCCGCCCAGCGCATCCAGGGGCTCTTCCTCCGGCCTGCGGGGCCGACGAACGCGCGGAGCGTCCGGGGAGTCGGGGCTGGGGCGAGCTGCCGCCGTTCGGTTTTCGGCGGCGCCGGCCCTTTTGCCGGCGGGCTGCTGATTCGTCGAACGGTTCATCCCGGGCGGTTGATACACTGCCCCACGCGATGGGTCCAGTCGAGGTCTACCGAAAGACCAAAAAGCCAAGGGACTTGTTCTGGAACAGCTACGTCTGCCGGCCGGTGGCAGCCGTCCTGGTCAGCTGGATCCAGGGCACTCGGGTGACCCCCAATCAGGTGACCCTGGCGGCTCTGTTGGTGGCTGCCGGTGCGGGGGCTTTGCTGATCACCTGGCATGGCCGAATGGGACTGATCGCCGCTGTGGTCCTCTTCGAGTTTTCATACGTTCTCGACTGCGCGGACGGCATGCTGGCTCGCTGGCGAGGTGTGCAGTCGACTCCCGGCCACCTGCTCGATTTCTTGATGGACGAGATCAAGGCCTTCATGATCTTGACCGCGGTCACGGTGCGCTTGTTCGTGGAGCGGGGCGACGCTCGGTTCCTGCTGTTGGGTTTGACGGGCTTGATGTGTCTGGCGTCCGGAATCGCTCTGACCACCTTTCAACGCCGTCCCGAGATAGCCGGGTCATTCGCCGAGGGCGACGGTATTTCGGGAGCGAACCATCGAGGAGGCCTGCGCAGTGTGGTCCGATTCGTGGAAGGGGTCGCCAAGTTTTTCATCCATTATCCGTCGTACATTTTGTATGCAGCCATCGCGGGGAAGATTGAGTTTTACTTTTTCCCTTATATTGGCGTGAACGTCCTCTACTTTCTTCGGGCCTTGAGCTCGGTGGCCTGGCGCTTCGGACGCCTTTGATCGAGCGGACCGCCGCCGAACCGGGTAGCAAGAAAACAAACGTCTTCAGCAAATGGTGACATGGCCAGTCGGAGCGCATGCCCTAAGCTGAATCTACGCAGTTTGTTCAGGAGCCGAATAAAAACATGACCCTTACCCAGGCTGAGCTCGAAAGCTTCCACCAACAGGGATTTTTGGTGCGCCGCGGGCTGTGCAAAAAAGAGTGGATCGAGAAGCTCCGCCAGGAGACCGAAGACCTGCACGAAGCCATGAGCCGGCATGCGCCGTCGAATGTTCATATTTCCTGGGAGGAAGATTTGCCGTCGGGTTCACCGCCGCGAATTCGGCAGCTCATGTGCAGCGAAGTCGTTTGCCCCACCTTGGACGCCCTCAGCCGCGACCCGGAGCTGCTCTCCATGGTGGCGGACTTGATGGGACCGAACGTGCTGCTTTTCCACTCCAAGTTGCTCATGAAGGCGAAGCGAAACGGATCCTTTACGCCCTGGCACCAGGACTGGGGCTACTGGCGCTACCACTCGAAACTGCCCACCCATATTAATTGCATGCTGGCGATCGACCCCATGGAGGCGGAAAATGGTTGCATTCGGTTCGTTCCGGGCAGTCACCTCTGGGGTGCGGTAGAGCACCAGAGCTTCCCTTCTGACTCTTTTTCAATCGGCATCTCCGGCGATCCAGAAGCCTTTCCGAGCCAGCTCGTGCCCATGGACGCCGGTGACGCGGTTTTTTTCGGACCGCTGATTTTGCACTGCTCGTCGCCCAATCTCTCTCAGCGCGATCGGCGCGCCAATACCTTTGCCTTCGACCGACCCGGTAACCAGCTGAACGGCGAGCTACCGAGCCACAGCTTGCGGCTGGGAAGCCTGCCCGCTTCGCTGTCGGCTGCTGCGGCTGCGCTCTGAGCTCAGCGGCGGCAGCTGGGGCGGGAGCAGAAGCAGCGGCAGGAGCTGCGGCTGCAGCAAAGAGACCGGCACAGGCACAGATCAAGACCAGCGACGCACCGTGGCATTAAACAAGGGGATTTGGCCCTTGTCGTGCGCAGGCATGATCCCCCAGATGCTTCAAGTCCGCCGCTGGGCGGCAATGGCTCCCCATGGTAAACTTTGATTATGGACCTCACGCTTACAGCTGTGTTCCGGAAGGTCCCGGAAGGGTACATCGGTTTTGTCGAGGAGCTGCCCGGGGCTAATACCCAGGCGTCGAGTCTGGAGGAAGCCCGGGAGAACTTACGCGAGGCGGTCCAGCTCATGCTGCAAGCCAACCGCGAGCTGGCACGTGATGAAACAGGGGAAGCGGACGTCATTCGTGAAAAGCTCAGGCTCGCGGACGTGTGAAGCGAAGGGATC
>DASXTY010000161.1:0-9676 GCA_036505155.1 Polyangiaceae bacterium
CCAAGGCTTTTGGGCGGGTTTTCGACTGGGCGCTGGGGTCGATGGAAACGGACTATTTTCTCCCAAGCCCTACGCGTACACGTACACCGCGGCCGGCCGAGAGGTAGAACGCAAGGGGAGCGTCCTGGGCTTGCCCATTGGGTCGGCGCATGTGGGCTTTTGTATGGCCTTTGGCGAGTTCCCGCAGCCGACTATCTGGCGTGGTGTGGTGCTGGCGGCCTCCTACTCTCCGGCATACATCGGTCGCTTCGAATTCGGTGGCAGTGGTGGCGCCGGGGGTTTCGTGGGGAAGCTCAACCTTGCCGGCTTCGAGCTCAGCGCGGATGTCGCCAAGATCGAGGCGACCGTCGAATCAAAGAGCCAAAATCATGTTCGCTTGGCTGTCCTGGTCCTACCCAAGGTGAATCGCGATTTGCCTTGGGTGGTGTCGGCGGGCGTCGGCGCGGTTTGGTACTGACCATGCTGTTTCGAGCCGGCACCAGCGGGTTCAGCTACGACGAATGGAAGGGTGGATTCTATCCGGTCGATCTCAGCTCCCGGCGCATGCTCGAGTATTATTCGGGACGCCTTCCCGCGGTCGAAATCAACAACACATTTTACCGGATGCCAAAGCTCTCCTTACTCGAGGGCTGGTCGAGACAAGTGATCGACGATTTTCGATTCGTTCTCAAGGCTCCGAGACGGATTACCCATGTTCTCAAGCTCCAGAACGCTTCTGGGCTGGTTTCGGATTTGTTCCAGGTTGCCGCCAGCTTGAAACAAAAGCTCGGCCCGGTGTTGTTCCAATTACCGCCGTTTCTTCGAAAAGACCTCCCGTTGCTTTCCGAGTTTCTTTCCTCCTTGCCGGAGGGCGCGCGCGCGGCGTTCGAGTTTCGCCACCCCTCTTGGTTCGATGACGACGCTTACCAAGTGCTCGCCGAGCACCAGGCGGCTCTGTGCGGAGGCGATGTGGACGACGACGCCAAGTCGCCACCGCTGGTGGCCACCGCGACTTTCGGCTACCTTCGCTTGCGCCGCACGGATTATTCTGACTCCCAGATCCAAAGCTGGGCCGAGCGCATTCGCGCTCAACCATGGACGGAAGGTTACGCCTTCTTCAAGCACGAGACGGCCGGACCCGCGCTGGCGGAGAAACTGAACGCGTTGCTCGGGAAACCCGGGGAATAACCACCCATGTATTTTCAGGACCTGATCCTCACACTGCAGCGGTTTTGGGCCGAGCGCGGCTGTCTTATCTTGCAGCCCTACAATTCCGAGGTCGGCGCCGGCACCTATAACCCCGCCACGTTTTTGCGAGCGCTGGGTCCCGAGCCCTGGAGAGCGGCGTATGTCGAGCCTTCTCGACGCCCCACCGACGGGCGCTACGGCGATAACCCGAATCGCCTCCAGCAATTCGACCAGTTTCAAGTCCTGCTCAAACCCGACCCACCCGATCTTCAGGACTTGTACTTGCAGTCGCTGGAAGCACTCGGCACCAACCCGCGCGAACACGACGTGCGCTTCATCGAAGACGATTGGGAAAGCCCCACCTTGGGAGCCTGGGGGCTCGGCTGGCAAGTGTGGCTCGACGGCCTCGAAATCAGCCAGTTTACCTACTTCCAGCAAGTGGGAGGCTTCGACTGCAAGCCGGTGAGTGGAGAGCTCACCTACGGGCTCGGTCGGATTGCCATGTACCTTCAGAACGTCGATACGATGTATGAGCTCCAATATAATCGGGGGGTGGGCTTCGGCGAGCTCTGCAAACGTGCGGAATGGGAGTGGTCCACCTACAACTTCGAAGAGGCGGACGCAGCCGCGCACATTGCCAGCTTCGATCGCGCGGAGTCCGAAGTGAAAAGACTGCTCGGCCGGAGCGCCGATCCATTACGAAAGCTGGTGCTCCCCGCCTACGACTTCGTCATCAAAGCATCCCATGCCTTCAACGTGCTCGACGCGCGCGGCGCTATCGGCGTCACCGAACGGCAGCGCTACATTTTGCGCGTGCGCGAGCTGGCGCGCGCCGTGGCGCAGGCGTGGCTCGAGCAGCGCGAGGCGCTCGCGTTTCCCCTTCTGGCGGGCAAGACGCAAGAATTTGGGGAAACAGCTCCCCGGCTCTTGTCTACCCCGTAAACCTGCCCGTGCCCGCGTGACCGAAAGACAATGAAAGGCGACCGGGATTAGGGAGCGGTATCGGTGGGTGGGATTGGCTTGAATTACATATTGACAGATGATGTGTCAGATGACAGATTATCTGTCATGAAAGAACTGACCGCGGTCGAGCTCCGACAGTCCCTCGGAAAGGTCGCGCGCAGCCTGGAACGGGACGGCCAGCCGATTCTGCTCAAGGTGGGGCGGCGGCCGGTAGGGGTGATCGTGTCCATGCGCGACTTTCGCGAGCGATTCGCCCTCAAGATGGCGGAGGAAGAACGCCGCAAGCTGGTGGAGGAAATTCTGAGCGACCAGCAGTCCGGCGCGGTAATGGTCGGCCAGGCCTTGGATGAGCTCAGGCATCGATGACGGTGGTGGTCGACGCTTCGGTAGTGGTGCGGTGGTTCGTGGCGCAACCGGGGCATGCCAAGGCGGCTGGTTGGCTCGAACGCTTTGTGTCGGAGCCCGAGCTGCTGGTGGCGCCGGACTTGCTGCGCTTCGAAGTGTTCGGGGCGCTCTGCCGCCTTCAATCGCCAAGCGATCCAGGCTGGGTAATGCGCTGCTTCGATCGCTTCGAACGGCTCGGGATGCGCACGCTGCCGACCACGCTGGCGCTGTTTCAACGCGCGTCAGAAATGTCCCGTGAGCTTCGCATCGGCGGCTACGACGCGGTGTACCTCGCGCTCGCGGAAGGCTTGGGCATCCCTTGGCTGACCGCGGACGAAAAGGCTCTGAGGCGACTTCGGAAAGACCGGCGCGTCCTGGCGCTCGGCTGATTGAAGAGTACCAACTGATCCCGCGTCTTACCCGACATGCACGAAACCGGCCTCTTTACCTGATATCCGGCGTGGGTATTGCGCAGCGACTGTTGAGGCAGAGCAGGCTCTGATCGCAACAATCAGCGATCGTGACGCACACCTCGTCGATGTTCGAGCAGCTGGATCCCGGCGGCGGGACGCATTGGAGGATCGGCACGTTGCTGGCGTCGCGTCCCGTTTCGCGGCAATAACCCTGACAGCAGTCCGATCCCGTCTCGCACGAATCGCCCTCCGGGTGACATGGCTCGAGCGCTACAAAGGGACGGAGGTTCCCCGACGGCACTTCCTGACCTTCGAGATAGAAGGCCGGATGGCTCGGGTCCGCCTTGGTCGCATAGTCGATGTCGACGGCGGTGACCCAGATCTTCTTCCGAGGCGTTCCCGGACCGAAGGGGCCGTCGCCGCCCGGCACCGTGCCGCCGGGCGCGATCATGTTTCCGTAGGCGCGGCGGCTGGCGAACATCACCCAGTAGTAGCCGCCGACGGCAATCGAAAGCGCGCTCGGCTCGTATTGGACATGGCCGTCCTGCGTGCCTGTGCAGTCCCCCCTGGTGTCACAAGGTGCCGTGCCGTAGGGCAAGTAAAAGCTACCGTCGGCCAAATAGCCATTGACCGCCTTCAAGTCGTTTACTTGGCCGGAATTTGTGTCGACGAGACGGAGCTCGGCGTAGTCCTGGTCCCGCCCGTTGCGTCCCCCCGTGTAGTAAGAAGTGCCCTGGTGATAAACGACTCCATTTGAATCCGGCAAAAACGACGGCCAGGCAATCCACTCGGAGGGCACTTGTGTGGCGGTCCTCAGGTTGGAAAATAATGGCGGTGTTTGGCTGCCGTCGTAGTCCATTAACGAAAGGACCATGGAAGTCGTGATGTCTCGGTTCACGAACGCGAGGTGCTTGCCATCCGGTGAGAACATCGGCATCTCGGCCAATGTAACCGCGGTGGTGAGGCTTGGCGCAGGAATTTCCTGGTAGGTCTGGGTGTCGACTAGACGCGAATAGCCGATACTGTCGATGCCGAACAACCCGTTACCATTGGTGACGGCTCGAGTTCCGTCGGGTGTGAGAGCTGCAAACGCCCAGGTGGCACTTAATCCGTAGGTGCGCTGAGTCGCATTACCGGCGGTATCCAAGTCGTAGACAGCGCTCCGTCCGATGGCGAGCGAGGTGGAAAGAACCGAGCCGCTGGCCGAAACCGTGTGGCAGACCATGCAAGATGCCCCGTTCAGCGGGATGAGCTGAAAATCCTGACCCAGCTTGACCTTGAGAATCGCCCCGGTGCCCATGGCTGCCGCCGAATTGTAGGAGTTGTAATAAACGATGCCCTTGAGCTTCCCCTGGGCGACCAGCCAATTTTCCTGAATGGGACCGGTGACGCTGCCCGAGCTCAGCTTGCTCACCGCGGCGGTCACCCAATCGGTTGCTCCCGCCGTCATGGTAACCCCTTTCCAAATTTCGGGCGGGATGGTGACGCGCACCGGGCTCGACGCGCCCTCCGCGCGTTCGTAGCTGAAGTGCGGAGCGGTGAGTTTGAGATACGTGGCGCTGGCCGCTGTACCCTTGAACTGCAAAAGTGGCGGCTGGAGACCGCGGGGAAAAACCGTCTTGTCGTACGGGTACAGCCATCCGAATCCCGCGTCGGCGGTCCCGCCCGCTATGAGCTGCGCGAGGTCGGCGGAGGAAATGCTGCCGGCGTTGTCCTGGATGGCGACGTCGATGGTGAGATTAGTAGAGACCGTTGTCGAACCGACTGTCGCCGAAACCTTGACCACGCCGCCCACCAGCCCGTTGGCTCGGAACAGCCCATCTTGGCCGATCGATCCCCAGCGCGTGTCGTCCAGGGCCCACACCACGTTCGAAGCGTTGGAACCGTCAGGCAGCTGAATGGCACACTGAATGGTCTCGGGAGTCCCCTTTACGATCAACGAGCCCGGGGTGCAGACGAGACTGAGGGCCCCGCTCCCTCCGTCGGTACCCGGAATGATGATCGTCATCATGCTGGAGCCCCCGCTGCCTGTGGTCCCGCCGCTGGACGGCCCCGCATCACCAAACCCGACATAGTTGCCGCCGCCCGCAACGCCACCGCCCCCAGAGCTGCCGCCGCTGCCGCCGCTCCGGTTCACTGCAGACTTGCTCGAGCACGTGACGCAGAACAGACCGAGCAGCATGGTGATAACCCACGCGTGTTCAGCGACCCTGGTTCCCCGGCTTGCTCTGGCAAGGAATGTCTTGGCCCGCGTGCGCACTGCTTATCGGAATAGCCAAACCTGACCGAGTTGTCAACCCATCGTCTAGCTCAGGCTTCCGCCTCAGACCAACGAGACGTGTAGCACGTTGGTGATGGCAGCGGTGGAGCGAGTACAGTTGACGTTTGGTGTAGAAGGTGCCCCCCCACGCCCGGGTTCGCGTCGTGCTCGCTCGTGCTCGGCCCCGGCAGATAGCGCTCTCTAGCAACTGTGCGAGGTACCGTACGGGGCCTGCGCGCGACAGCTGCACGCGGGCTTCCCCCCCAAATCGCTCGCTACGCTCGCTCAGGGGGGGAAACGTCGTGGCGAAAAGTGGGCTCCAGTAGAGCTTGGGAACGCGACGATGTCGCATCCAATATTTGACCGCAATGCGGTAGATGGCCTCGAAAGGCCGTGGACGACCGGAGCCCACATGAGCGTAGCACGCAGCTTCGCCGAGCTGCTCGACGAGCACGTCACCCTGGAGCTCGAGTGCATCGATCGGATGTACCTCAATCTCTACGTTTCCCATTTTTGTAGGGGCGCCAAGAGCCGCTATCTGTCAGCAGCACACGCTCCCAGAGCCACGCCGCCGGCACCATCCCGAAGAGGTTTCCACTCAGATTGGGGATGACCGTGGGCTTTCGGCTCTTCCCAACTCTACATTTCGGACGTTACGTCGACTTTCCAACTTCCAACGCCCTTGGACGTTGCTCGGACTAGCCTCTTTGCTGACGCTAGAATGGTTTGAAGAGTTCGAAGGGTGTTTCGAAGGGTGGATCGGGCAAACGCAGCGCGCGGAGGCGTGGGATGCTCTTTGTCTCGTCGATCGAGCCAGCTGCGGTCGAGCCGGCAGCGAACGTGTCGTCGAGTGAGCGCCAACCCATATTGATCTCGAAATAGCGAACGGCCGTCTGCACCGATGGCCAGTCATAATCGTCAACGACGACCAGGCCGCCGGGGCGCACGATCTTCCGCAGGAAATAGAGATCGACAAAGACCTCGTGGAATCGGTGGCTGCCGTCGATGAAGGCCGCGTCCGCCGCTACGGCCTCCGCGACGAGCTGCGGAAGCGCGACGGATGAGGGCTCTCGAATGAGGCGCGTTGTCGGGTGAAGGGCCGCGGCTTCCAGCAGCTCCCAGCCGGCGTTGGCAAACGCGCTCTCCTGGAACGGATCGATAATGAGATGACGCGGCGCTCGCGCGCCGACCGCGATGAGCGCCTCGCCGAGTCGCAAGTGCCGAGCTCGCATAAGCTAGGCCGATCTCGACAACCGTCGCGACTTTCTCGGCAATCAGGAGATCGCGCAGGAGATCGCCCTCGCGTGCGGGTAGCGCGACTTTCACGAAGTCGCCCGCCTGCCTAACGCGCGGCGGGCCCTCCTCTGCGAGCTTTCGGCGCACGCAGCGTATCTGGTCGAGGCTCAAGTCGCTTCCCTTATCGTCGGGGCTGCTGAAACGAGACTCGCGCCCGGACACGGGAGCACAGCCACGTCACCGCTACCGACAGCGTGCCGTTTCGTGGCACGAGCACCGCCACACCGCTCGAGTTTCGAGGCGACCAGGCGAGGTCAATGCCGATGAACGAGCTCCTCACGATTGGTTTGCGAAAACTCTGTAACCTGGGAACACGCCGTCAGGGGCGCCCGGCCATCGCTGGGTCTCGGGGAGCCTTAGGGCTAGTGTGCTCAGTCCGTAGATCGCATCAATAATACTCAGGACACTAGGAGCAAGTCCCGCCAGGCGGCAGGTCCACGAGCTCCCGCGCTTCGCTGCAATCGAGATCGGTTTCGCGGTAGAGAATGCTAGCCGCCGCTTCGAGCTCCGTGGTGCGGTGCTCGGGAGGCGCGAAGCTCGCGGCCCGGAGCGCATTGCGCGCTTCCAGGGGAACGGCATCGTTGTGGATGAGGAGTGGCGCGATTGAAAATGCCATGGGGGTGCTCCTTTTTGTCAAGCGACGCGCGCGGTGCGAGTGATTTCGCCCATGCGCCCGTTCTGAAAGTCTTCGATGGCTTGCATGATTTCTTGACGGGTGTTCATCACGAAAGGCCCGTAGCGCGCCACCGGCTCACCGATGGGCGTGCCGGCGAGAAGCAAGAGCCGAGCCGCATCGCCCGCCTCGGCCCCGCGCAGACGAACCAGGTTGCCCTTGCCGAGCAGGGCAAGTTGTCCATCGGTGACCGACGTGCCCTGATTCCCAACCCGCGCCGCGCCTTGAAAAACATAGACCAGCGCGTTCTCGCCCCGATCGAGCGCGATGGACACGTCGGCGCCCGCTCCCAGGGTCCAGTCCTGATAGACGATCGGCGTGTGCGTGTCGATGACCGCGCTCACGCCGAGAGCGGAGCCTGCAATCACCCGTACGCTCGCCTTGCCGTCGGGGGTCGCAGCCTTGGGGATGCGATGATTCTCCACTTCCTGGTAGCGCGGCTGCGTCATCTTCAACCGAGCCGGCAGGTTGACCCAAACCTGGAAGCCGTGGACTCGCCCGCCTTGCTCGCGAATGCGCGGCGACGGCTCCTCTGAATGAATGATGCCTCCGCCCGCAGTCATCCACTGCACATCTCCCGGACCCAGCTTGCCTCGGTGGCCCGCCGAGTCCTCGTGCTGGAACTCACCCTCCAAAGCATAGGTGACCGTCTCGAAGCCCCGATGCGGGTGATCCGGCGCACCCACCGCCTTGCCGGGCGCGTAGTCGACTGGACCCATTTCGTCGATCAATAAGAAGGGGTCGACCAGCTCGAGCCCCGCGGTCGGAATCGGACGCCGCACCACAAACCCCGCGCCCTCCGTCTGCCGGTGAGCGGTGACCTTCCGCAACACTTCCTTAACGTTATTAGCTTTCTCCATCGCAGTAGCTATCTTTCGGAAAGTGTAAGCTAAGACCCGTATTTTTTCTGTCAAGCCGCTTTCCGCCAGAGAAGAACGGTGGCATATTTGCAGCCATGCGAAAGCTCGTAGACTCCCAGTGCCGCGCCTTCCAGACCGCGATTCACGTGTTGGGCCGGCCCTGGACTGCCTTAATTTTGAACCTGTTACAGACCGGCGCCCGCCGATTCAGCGAAATCGGGGGGAGCGCGCCCGGCCTCACGGACAAAGTGCTTTCTGCACGTCTGAAAGATCTCGAGGCGCGTGGGCTGCTCCTGCGTCACATTGAGCCGGGCCCGCCGGTGCACGTTGTTTATCAGCTCACCACGAAAGGGCGTGCCTTCGGGCGCGTCGCCGAAGCCATCGAACGTTGGGGTCGCGAGCTGTTGTCGGAGCCGGCCTTCCCCCAGGGGGGCCGCGCAGCTACCAACCGAGGCGCAGCAAAATCCAGAACACGACGCGCAGCACCCCCGCCACGTCGAGCATCAGCCTAACCCCGGGAATGAAATACGGGTAGGCGATCAGGACCCGCCCCGTCGCAATCTGAGGCCAGCGCCCCGACAGCCGTCGACCGACGGCACTCGGCGGGCTAGACATTAGCGCGGGTTCCGCAGCTTCGGAGCGTAGCGCAAGCGCGGTGCCAGACTGAGAACCAACCACGCCAACAACTGCAAACCTTTGCGAGCATGAGGCACCAAGCGGCTTTGCACTTCATTGTGCAAGGTATCGGGCACAGCAACCCGCACGCAGGTCGCATAGGCAGGCGGAATCGTTTTGGAAGCAGGTGCCGACTGCTGCGTCGTTCGAGTAGCAGTCGCACGAGAAGCCGGCGTCTGTCGTAAAGCACTTGGCGGCTGCCGTCGCCCCCGAGCGTAGAAGGCGTCGCTACCGCAGCGGGCGTTCAGTAGACTAGGCGATCGATGTCCGGGAAATACTCCAGAATCGCCAGCCCGGCACAGATTTACTGCGAAAAAAAGCGCATGCGCGCAATAGGGGGACAATAGTGCAACCTTTTAGCAAGGCGGTGCATGGCAATGGGACATTGCTGTCCCGTAGATTCGATCAAATGTCGGATACAAATTACGAGTTATCGACCCCGCTCGGAAGGACAAATTCCGCCAGGCGGCGGGTTGGTGCTGTGACGGCGGCAGGAGCTGACGCTTGGTCCACGGCCGCCGAGTCGTTGCGGCGAAACGGGTATTGCTTGCTGCCCAATCTCCTCCGGCCGACGCTCATAGCGGACGCAAGCGCCGCGATGGACGAGGTGATCGCCGGAACGTACGAAACCGGTCTGCCGCCGAGCACCCGGGAATGGAACCCGGGCGACGACCCGAGGAAGCTCATCAAGATCAACGAGCCGCACCTATGCGATCGCAGGATCCGGGCGCTCGTCTGCTGCCCCGAGCTAGGCCGGGCGCTCGCCGGGAGCATGGAGGCACGGACGATTCAGGTATGGGCGGTGCAGCTGCTGGTCAAGCCACCGGCCGGACATAACGGCGGAAGCGATCTAGGGGTCGCCCCGGGATTTCGCGCGGCCCTGGAGGCAGGGAAGGTAGGCTGGCATCAGGACCGGCAATATTGGACGTACTGGACGCCCGACAGCGAAGTGTTCACCGCTTGGATTGCGCTCTCGGAGCTGACG
>DASXTY010000162.1:0-1611 GCA_036505155.1 Polyangiaceae bacterium
CGCCGCGGTGAAGGCCGCGCTCGAGACGCCATCGGTGCAGAAGCGCCTGGTCGAGATGGGCAACACCCCGCGCTGGGAATCGCCCGAGCAGTTCCGCCAGACGGTGAAGTCCGACCGCCAGAAATGGGCGGCCGTGGTAAAGGAAGTCGGCGCGACCATCGACTGAAAATAAATGGGGTCAGATCAACATTTCCTGAGCTGCGCGTCGCCGGAAATGTTGATCTGAGCTGACCCGGGTTCTCCGGACACTTCTAAGTGAGGCAAGAATACGCTTGGGAGGTGTCCGTTGGGAGAACTTGGCGATAAGAACAAGGCGGAAGGCCGGCGCCGATTCAGTCGCGAATTCAAGCTTGAAGCGCTGAAGCGGCTGGCGGCTGGAGATAAGCCAGCGTCGCAGCTTGCGGCGGAGTTAGGCATTCGCCGCAACATGCTGGTGAAGTGGCGCGAGCAGCTAAGGAGGAAGGGAGACGGAGCCTTTGCCGGATCAGGCCGGCCACGAAAGGAGGAGCTAGGCGAGCTTGCGCGGCTTAGAACTGAGCTCAAGCGCGTTACCGAGGAGCGCGACATCCTAAAAAAGGCGGCGGCGTACTTTGCCAAGCGGCGCCGGTGAAGTACGCCTTTATGCGTGCGCACGAGCACGAGTTTGGGGTAAGGCGCATGTGCCGCGTGTTGGGCGTCTCGAGCAGCGGTTATTACGAATGGCTCGTGCGGCCGCAAAGCCCTCGAGCGCTGCGCGATGAGCTGTTGCTCACGCACATACGTCGGGTGCACGCCACCAGCCACCAAGCCTACGGTGCAAAGAAGACGTGGATTGAACTCAAGGCGCAAGGCGTGCCCTGCGGCAAGCACCACGTCGCACGACTGCGCCGCAGCGAGGGCATCGAAGCTCGGCGCAAGCGCCGCTTCAGAACGAAAGCGCGCTATCAGCAAATAGCGGCAGCGCCGAATCTCATTGCGCAGCGCTTCCATGCTGGATTACGCGATCGCCTGTGGGTTGGCGACACGACTTTCATCCAAACGCGCGCTGGCGCGCTGCACTTGGCGGTGTTGCTCGATGTGCATGCACGGCGCGTCGTGGGCTGGGCATTAAGCCCCAGGCAGGATCTCGAGCTCGTGCTTGGTGCGCTACGCATGGCACTGCGGCAGCGCCAGCCCAGTCCAGGGCTCATCCATCACACTGATCAAGGTTCCGTGTACAGCGCGCAGCTCTACCGCGAGGCTCTCCAAATCCATGGACTGCAAGCAAGCATGAGTGCCAAAGGCGTTCCGCACGACAACGCGGTGGCCGAGAGCTTCTTCTCCACGCTTAAGAATGAACTCGTGCATCATTGCACCTTCGCTACCCGGGATAGCGCTTACCAGGCGCTCTCCGATTACATCGAGCTCTTCTATAACCGCAGGCGCCGGCATCAATCGCTCGGTTATGTCAGCCCGATAGACTTCGAGGCCCGAAGCGGTGTGGCTTAATTACCGTGTCCGGAAAACCCGGGCCAGCTCAATCTGACCCCATTTATTTTTAATAGCGGTAGTGATCGCTCTTGTACGGCCCGCTCTTCGGCACGCCGATGTAGCGCGCCTGCTCCTCCGAGAGCTCGGTGAGCTGCGCGTTCA
>DASXTY010000163.1:0-7304 GCA_036505155.1 Polyangiaceae bacterium
TCCGATCGCATCTGGCCCCGAGATGTGAGACTCGGAGTTGCGTCGGCCACGGTTCTGGAATCGCAGGAGCACCCCGTGCTGCGCGTGCCGGCGGGACGCCATGAGATTCATGGAGAATTTCGCTGGCGAGAGCAGCCGGAAACGCTCTCCTTTTCAGAGGCCACGGCAATGGTTTCGCTGGTGCTCGGCGAGCAAAGGATCCGCTTTCCACGTCGCGACGCCGGTAGTATCTGGTTATCATCCCAGTCGGATAAGTCTAGAGAAGCAGAAGCGTGCGAGCTCCGGGTCTTTCGCCGAATCGACGACGGCGTGCCATTACTCGTGACCACACAGGTAGCGTTGCGCGTCTCGGGCCGCTCGCGAGAACTGAAGCTCAACGGGGTCGCGATCGACGGCGGGACGCCGCTCGAGCTCCAGGCGGACTTACCGGTGCGACTGGAGAACGAATCGGATGTCGTGCTCGAGCTCCGGCCTGGAGAGCACAGCCTGACCCTTCGCACGCGTCACGCGACACCGGCCGTCAGCTTGACTGCGCCGAAGCGCGGTCCCCCCTGGCCTGACCGAGAAATCTGGGTGTTCCAACCCGACACAACGCTCAGGCAGGTCGAGCTCCATGGCCCGCCACAGATCGATCCATCGCGCACGGATTTGCCGACCGAGTGGAAACAGCTACAGGCCTTTTCCCTCTCGCCCGGCGCCGCGCTCGAGCTCAGAACGGTCCGACGCGGGGAGCCGGTCCCGCCGCCCAATCAGCTTTCGCTGACCCGTGATTTGTGGCTGGACATGAATGGCGAGGGATTCACCGTGCGCGACCAGTTCTCTGGTCAATTAAGTCGCGCGTGGCGCTTGGATCTCAAAGCGGGGAAACTTGGTCACGCGCGCGCTCAGGGCGCCGACCAACTCGTTACGGTAGGTCGCGACCGCCACAGCGGCATCGAGCTCCGGCTTGGAAAGCTCGACCTAACGGCCGAATGGCGCATCCCAAAGGATGTTCGGCGACTGCCCGCGGTGGGTTGGTCCGAGGACGTTCAGAAGCTCAGCACGGTGCTCCACTTGCCCCCGGGCTGGCGCCTGCTCGGGGCGGGCGGCGTGGACGGCGTTGCGAACACCTGGTTATCGAGATGGAACCTGTTTGATTTTTTCTTCGTTCTGATCACGGCGCTGGCCATAACCCGGTTGACGCGTCCAGCCTTCGGAGCGCTGGCGCTCGGCGCGCTCGTCCTCTCCCACGACCAAGAAGGCGCGCCTTATTACGTGTGGATGGTTCTGGTTATCCTGATCGCCGTCCTGCGACTCGGTCCAACCGGCTGGCTGCGCGCGCTTCTGGGCGTCGGCTGGATCTCCACGGTCGCCGCGCTGGCGGTGATTTCATTGAATTTCGCGGTTGACCAGACGCGTGCAGCTCTCTATCCCCAGCTTGCGGAAGGAACCGAATTCGGCACGCCCCTTTTGGGAGCGGCAGAAACACCGGTCGCGTCACGTCCGATGAGCGCCAGCGTCGAGCAACCGCCCGAGACGCCGCACGCGGCCGCACCCGCCACGGGCGCAGCGCCGGCCGCACCCGCCACAGGCGCAGCCGAAGAAAAGCTCACAGCAGAAAACGAGTTAGCCCAGGCGCGGGAAGAGCTTGGCGTGATCGGGAAAGCGCCCAGGGAGGCAGCTGAGCCGTCGGGCGCCAAACCGAAACCAGCTGCGCCGCCGGGCAGACTGGCTGCCATCGGCGGCAAGGACTTGCTTCGCCAAGATTTGGAGGCCGCGATTCAAACTGGGCCGGGCGTTCCGACTTGGAGCTGGAAGGACTGGCAGCTCAGCTGGACGGGACCCGTGCGCCACGATCATGAGCTCTGGCTCTGGTTGCTGTCGCCGAACCAGAATCGAGCGGTGACACTGCTGCGCCTCTTGTCGTTTGCATTGCTTGGATACTTCCTGCTCAGGACATCCCGCGCGCCTCCTGCAAAAAGGCCTGAAGGCAGCGACGCGTCGCCCAACGCCAAAACGCTAGCGGCGCTCATCCTTTTGGTTGGGCTTTTTTCGACGGGGCGCGCCGCCGCGGAAGTCCCCCCGGACGATGTGTTGAAGGAACTGCGCTCGCGCCTGGTTCGGCCCGCTGACTGCGAGCCGCAATGCCTCAGTGTCCCCCATCTGGATGTGGAGCTCGGCGCCTCAGAGCTCAAGCTCAGCGCCGAGGTGCACGCGGGTGCTGCGGTCGCCTATCAGCTGCCCGGGCCGGTCAGCAGCTGGACACCCGACTCAGTGAGCATCGATGGAACCAAAAGCGCGGCGCTCGCCCTACAGCCGGATGGCTTCTTGTATCTTCGTTTGGAGCCCGGCCGTCACCGTGTAGAGCTCAACGGACCGATCGCCGGCGACGAGCTTACGCTGGCACTCGGGAACGCGCCGCACGCCGCCACCGTGAAGGCCGAAAAGTGGGAGGTTGACGGCGTCCGGGAAGACGGGTCCGTCGACACATCACTGCACTTTCGTCGAGCCCCCTCCAGCGTAAAGAAGGAGGGACCCTCCGAGCCCATCCATTTGCCGCCGTGGTTATTGCTCTCGCGCCGAGTCGAGGTGGGGCCGACCTGGACCATGCAGACGAGCGCGCGGCGCGTGAGTCCAAAGGGGACTCCAGTCACCGTGAGAGTACCGCTCCTCTCTGAAGAAGAGGTCACGGATACGGAAGTTCACGTCGAGCGCGGCGAGGTCGTGGTCTCACTCGGGCGCGATGCGGACGAGATCAGCTGGACTTCGAGACTGAAACCCCGCGGTGAAATCGCCCTCATCGCCGCCGGAGATCGACCCTGGAGCGAGCAGTGGTCGCTCGGTTGCGGCGTCATGTGGCACTGCGATCCGCGTGGGTTGGCGCCGGTAAAACACCAGAAGGATGGCGTGTGGGAACCGACGTACCGGCCGTGGCCCGGTGAATCGCTGCTGGTCAGCTTTTACCGCCCCTCCGCTGCGGCGGGCGGCACCCTCACCATTGACTCGGCGAACCTCGAGGTTGTGCCCGGCACCCGCATGCTGCGCGCGTCACTCACTCTGTATGCGCGGACCAGTGGTGGAGGAACGCAGGTGGTAAACCTCCCCCCAGGCGCCGACTTGCAGCAGTTGTCGCTCGACGGGAAGGCTTACCCGGTGCAGAGAAAAGGGGATGCAGTAAGCGTCGCGTTTTCTCCCGGATCGCACGCGCTCTCACTTGCCTGGCAAGCGCTCCGGGGATTTTCGCCAAAACTCAACGCTCCTCGAGTGAGTGTCGGCACCGAGGTGAACAACGCCTCCATCACCATTCAAATGCCCCCTTCCCGCTGGCTATTGTGGGCGGGCGGGCCGAGTTGGGGGCCGGCGATCTTGTTCTGGGGCTACCTGGCTCTGGTCCTGCTCGCGGGCACGGCTCTCGGGAAGATTCCGCTGAGTCCTCTTTCGAGCGCCCGATGGGCACTGCTGGGGCTCGGCCTCACCCAAGTGCCGGCGCCAGTTGCGGTCATGATCGCCGCGTGGTTCTTTGTTGTTGCCTACCGGGCTCGGGTCAACGCGCGGACTGCCTGGCAACATGACTTGTTGCAGATTGGCCTCGTCTTCGGGACGCTGGTGTTCCTGGGATGTTTGGTGGCCGCCGTGTTCGCAGGGCTGGTCGGCAGTCCCGACATGAGCGTTCGCGGAGCGGGCAGCACGAGCTCGTCCTTGCGCTGGTACCTCGATCGGACGGGCCCCGCGCTTCCGGAGCCGTACGTGGTGAGTTTGCCGCTTTGGGTTTGGCGGGTCGCCATGCTCGCGTGGGCGCTCTGGCTCGCGACCTCTTTGCTTCAATGGTTGCGCTGGGCATGGAAAGAGTTCTCATCGGTGGGTATTTGGCGTCCCTTACGGCGACGCGCGGCACCGATTGCCACCGAGGCGCCCGTGAGCGACGCGACCGGTGCACCGGAAGTCAGCGATGCTCCCGGCGGGACGTCTGGCTAAGGCGCGAGGAAGGCGCCGTCTATTTCGATTCCCTCCGGCTGGAAAGGCAGTGCTCGTAACCACCATCGGCCAGCCCCGGCTTGCTTCAAGTCCGACCGAGCCAGCGCGCGCTGGAGCTCGGGCTGCCAAAATAGGACCTTGTCGCTGGCTCCCGAGGCGCGCGCGGCAAAGGCGTCGGACCCGTTATCCCGCGAGTGGATCTCGATAAACGTCGTCGACCGGAAGCTCACAACTCAAGGACTCGAGCCGTGCGACCTCCCCCGCTACCGCTCGGGCTACGTTCCACTCCCCACTTTGCAGCCGGCGAACCACCTCCACGCGCCGCTCGTCGTGAGCCACCAAAACCACCTCATGCAGCGAGGCGATTTTCTGGTAGTGCTCGAGCTTCTCGCCGCGATCGTAGGCTTCGGTCCCGGTGCTGAGGATCTCTACGACGACCGTGGGATTTATGATCGCATTTCTGTCCTCAGCATCTGTTTCCGCGCGGCCGCACACAACGCTCACGTCCGGATATGTGTCCAGACCAGTCGATTGCACCCGAATGCGCACGTCGGAGGTCTGCACGCGGCAGGGACGCCCGCGGAGTTGGGCCGTCAGCAGGCCAATGACATTGGCGGCGTAGGTGCCGTGCTCCGGTGTCCCTCCTGCCATCGCGTAAATTTGCCCGTCGAAATACTCATGACGCACGTTGCTGTAGTCTTCCAGCTGGACGTATTCCGAGATGCTGTATTTCCGGTGTGCAGCGTGCACAGTCATCCGCTTTCTTACAAGATAGTTTGCTTGGCCTCGAAGGGTCTGTCCACCGCCTTCTTTGAGCGAGCCATACCGACGAGCTCTTCCTTGCGCTGATATCTGGATGCTGAGTGCCGCTTGATGCCACTCTATCAAAACTGGTCGACCCAAGGCCACGAGAATTGGCGAGGCGGCTGACACGACAGATCGAGTTCGCACTTCTTGGATGGTCTGAGGCCTCGAGCCGTGATACTTTGAGCTCGCAATGCCGAACGGGGCTTCTGCGCGACACTTTCTTCAGCCCAGGCTGCCAATCGCAGTCGCGTGGAGCGGCGCATGGCTTGCCGGCGCCCTTTTCGCTTGCGGCGGCAGTGTGGAGCGCGATTCCCCAACCCCGAACGGTTCCGGAGGGACCCCGTCGAGCAACGTCGTCACGCCTGTGTATGGCGCGGGAGGAGCGCCTCTGACCGGCGCCGGAGGAACTGGCACCGGTGGGCAGCCGGTGGGCATGGCGGCCGCTCCGGGTCAATTCTCGAGCGGCCTACCGGGCACGAGCACCCTCAGCAACCTGACTCCGGAACAGCTCAAGCAATTGTGCAGCGCCGCCAACTCATATTCTCTGACTCGGTTTTTCACAGTCGCTGCTGATCCCTACTGCAAATACGTCGCCGTGATCGCGGCGGGCTATCAGAATCCTCCGACCGATGCAGAGCTTCGCCAAAATTGCCAGTGGGGATATGACCTGTGCATTCAAAATCCCTCAGCGATCACCGGCGGCACACCCGCGGTCGAGGCATGTCCCAATCCTACGGGCTGCAATGCTACGGTGTCCGAATACGAACAGTGCTTGAGCGAGTGGCAACTGGCCTTGGAAGGGGCGCTTGGCGGTTTGCCTGAGTGCAATACCCTAACTCTGAGCTCGCTTCCCGTGCAGTTTGTGAAGCCGGGCATGCCCGTTTCATGTCTTGTGGTCTATTCGAAGTGTCCGGGGGCGTAGTCCGTTCACGACGCGTAGGTCCCACTCGCCGACGGCACCAGGTTTGCACGACTAAATAGTGCCAGATTGTGGGGGCCGCGCACGTTCGTGGAGCTGGTCAGCGATCCCGGCACCGCCGCCCGCGCAGGGTCTTTGCAAGTATCGAGAGACAACACGGGCTGACCAAGGAAGGGTTCACCAGTTATTCCCTGCGCCCGTTTTGGGATAGCGTGACGACTCAGCGAAAAACCGCGGAACGTCGCCGTCGAACCCAGCTAGCTGCGAAAACGCCGAGCGTACTCAGCAGCGCTCCCCAGGGTGGAGATCGCGATCCGAATACGCGACAACCGCAGCTGCTCTCCTCCTTTGCGCTGGCGGCGCCGGAGCCCGCCGCTCCACTCGTGGCTGCTCCCGCCATGATCCCACCGTTGCCGACGGTTCCGCCCATTCCGGTCGCGGCACCGCTACTGGTCTGCGCGCCCGTGCCAGCGAAATTTGCTCCGCTGACACCGCTGGTTCCACCCACGTTCACGCCACCGCCGGAAGGTCCGCCACCCCCGACACCGCCAGAGAACACGGTACCACCCATTCCACCCGCCATGGGACTTCCTCCGCTCGAGCTGCCGCCCAAACTGCTGCCGCCGACGCCGCTACCAGCCGCAACACCCCCGGTACCGCCGACGCCGCCCGTTCCCCCTGTGGGACATGGTTGGTTCTCGACACGCACCAGCAGATCATAAAAGTTGCCGTCGCCGGTGCAGGCCTGATCTTCCCAGCCCAGATAAAACGTATTGGGGTGAGCAACGCTCTGCCAACTGAGCATTTGAAAGTGTGCGGGGCACGGGTTCCAGGCTGGATTGGAATAAAACGTGCCCTGACCTTTGCTGATTAGGTAAAATCCTATCGGACAGTCTTTGGTTGGACACGCGGTCACGTACGCCGTGTCGAGCACGGCAACCTGCCCATCCAGGTTGTTGCTCGGCCCAAGAAGCGGATGCAGATCCGTTGCAGCCGGTTTGGTTCCGGTTGCGATGTACCAGCCGAAGGTGAGCTGAATGATACCGCCTTTGGCGATCACAGTGAAAGTCATCGTGCAGCCTGGGAGCACGGTCTGCACCAACGTCGAGGCATTCGCACAAACGTCGATTGTCTGCGCCCCTTCGGCGACGGCGCTATCCAGGCATGTCTGTACGTTGCCGGTGGCGCAGCCCGTACCACCCAGATACAGTTGCGGAATCGGGCATCCGTCGTCTTGCATCAAATATCCGGCGCATGTGCATCCGTAGCGACAATATGCCGTTCCACAAATCGCAGCCCAGGCCCGTGAGGGCACAATCAGTGCGATCATCATTGCAAAAACCGCAAAGGCACGCGGGAATGAACCCATGTACTTCCGAAGACCTGCTCGTTTTCCCTGCATCAGGGCAAGGTTACACTCGCCAGAGTGCCCGCGGCAAGGCCTTCCGTCACTTCGCGGCAAGGTACCTGCAGAGGATTTCGACGCGGTAGAACAAACACTCGCGAACCGGAGTAACTAGGGTGTTTGAGCCAGCGCCGCGTGAACACGTGGTAAGATTGGCTGGAATCTTTGTACGTCCGCCTGGTGGTCCTCGCTGGTTTTTGAGGAATTCTAAGGTTCCAT
>DASXTY010000164.1:0-4183 GCA_036505155.1 Polyangiaceae bacterium
GGTGAGGCTAGTGTGCTGAGTCCGTAGATGGCATCAAAAATGGTCAGCACACGAGCAAAATTCGGCGGAGAATTTTTCTCTGGGGGTGAATCGGCCGAAGGCCGAGGCGCGAGGCGTCGCGAGGCGCCCCTACAAAACAAGGATAGTGCCCTGCCGCTGCGAAGCAGCGGGCCGCGAAGCGGCAGTCCAGCAATTCTGGAAGGAATTGCGGACTCAGGACACTAGGCGAGTTTCCGGCTTATTTTCGGCTGCCGAGACCGAGGAAAGGTTAAAATAGTGGCAAAGTCGGCAAAAGAAGACACAGCGCGGGGTTGGCGGGCCCGGTACGCTGGCGGGATGCTGAAGAAGTCCCTCCGGTCGCCTGACTTGTCTCGTGAAAGCTTGTACCAGCGGGCCGCGATGGTGTTGGGGATGCTTGTGGCTGCGTCAGCTGCCATGTGCTCCGGCAAGGAGCAAAATCTCAACCGCGCTAATGGTGGCTCTGGCGGTTCCGGAGCAATGAGCAACTTCGACAGCGGCTCCACGCTCCCGGAAGCGGACACATCGGGTCAGACGCAAGTGGTGGTGTTGCCCGACGGAGGCGTGGTGCAGGTTACCGTGACGCCGGATGGGAGCCTGGTTCTTGCCGATGGTGGAGGACTGATCCTGGGCCTGGATTCGGGAGGTATCAGCGGTGGGGGCCTATTCAATCTGAAGTGCGACGCGGGTGCCATTACCGTGTTTGGCGACCCGAAGACGGTGGTGTGCAAAGTGCTCCTATCGGACGGGTCGGAGGCGAAGAACGTGCTCTGGGTTGCACAGGACACCATCGTGGGATCGATGGGAACCGATGGAGTCTTCCGCGCCAACGGTTGGGTCGGAGGCGTGGTCGAGGTAACCGCCAAGGTGGGCTCTGCGTCCTTCAGCACCAAGATCACGGTCGACTTCAAAAGACAGGACAATCCGGGCGGCCTTTCCAGCGGCGATGTGACCAAGTTAGTGAGTGGCGGGACTTCCGATGCGGGCTTCAAGTGGCTGTATCCCTACGATAAGACCGTATTCCCCCGCGGCCTCCAGCCGCCGCTCCTGCAGCTCGGCGGCACTGCGGCAAGCGGAAGCTACCTGAAGATCACGGCTCCGCACTTTCTGTACGAAGCTTTCAACGGCGCTTCCAACCCGCTTCAGATCTCCATCCCGCCCGATGTATGGAAGGGACTCACCTACACCGCAGGGGGCACGGACTGGGTCAGCGTCTCGGTGAGCAAGCTCTCCTCCGGCAACGTCACCGGTCCCGTCACCGAACAGTGGCTCATTGCACAGGGTAAGCTCAAGGGGATCGTTTATTACAATACCTACAATTCAGTAACGAATCCTGGGTTCGGAGCCATCATCCGCGTTCCGCTCGGGGGTCAGGCAAACACTCTGCTCACCAACTCTGCGTGTGGTGTCGTATGCCACTCCGTTTCCGCCAACGGTAAGGTGTTGTCCACCGGCGTCGGAATTACGCAAACCAGTACCAGCAGCGCCGTCTACGACCTGGACACCGCGGGAAACGCCACCCTGCGACCCGCCGGTATCGTGCCCGGCTCGCTCTGGCACTTTGCCGCGCTCACCCCGGACGGCACCGCGGGGATCACCAATAACTCGCACAATATGCCGAGCCAGCTCTATTACGACACAGTGACCGCGGGGCTGGTGGACACGGCATCCTACAATTACATTTCGGCACCGAGCTACACGCTCATATACCCCCATATGCCCATCTTCTCGCCGGACGGAAAGAAACTCGCCTACGTGGACGGCGACCAGGGCACCAAAGGCTTTTCCTGGATCCTTTCGGTGATGGATTCCGACCTCGGCCAGACGCCGCCGGTTTTTTCGAACTCCAGGAACGTCTTCAGCGGCCTGTCGGGCCAAGAATGGGTCGCCTGGCCGTCGTTTCTCCCGGACGCCAATGCGATTGTTTTCCACCAGGGCAGAACCTGGCAGACGAACAAAGGTACGGGCGCGAACCTCCGTCTAGTGGATTTGCAAAACGGCAACGCGGCAAACTCCTTGAATGCGCTGAACGGCTTTGACAGCTCAGGCAATGTTTATTTGCCCTACGGCGCCACCGAGGACGGCAGCCTGAATTACGAGCCCAGCGCGCTGACCATTGCCATTGGCGGCTATTACTGGGTGATGTTCACCAGCCGACGCTCATACGGGAACACCATATGGACCGGTGGACTGGGCGGAATAGACAAGTATGCCAGTGGAAGCCCGCGAAAGAAGATCTGGGTCAGCGCGGTCGACATCGACTACGCAAGCAAGACCGACCCGAGCCACCCTGCGTTTTATCTGGACGGTCAGGAGCTCGCGTCGGGGAACATGCGACCGTTCGCCGCGCTCGAGCCGTGCCGGCCGGAGGGCGCTGCTTGCGAAACCGGCTCGGATTGCTGCCAGGGTTATTGCCGCGAAACCGGCCGCGATGCGAGCGGCACGCCGATTTTGCAATGCGTGCCGCCGCCGAGCGGCAGCTGTTCGCAGCTGGACGAGGTTTGTATCACGCCGGCGGATTGCTGCGACCCGACCAACCTGTGCGTCGGCGGCCGGTGCGCCATCCCCACGCCGATGATCTTCTGAGCAGCGACTACCCGCAGCCGCCGCTCGGCAAACAGCGCTGTCCCTCTGCACAGGTAGTGGTGTTACACACGCATTTGCCCGACATGCAGGTCCCGATGCTGGGCGCTCCTCCGGCGCCCGCACCTGTGTCCACGTTGCAATCGGCGTCGCTGTCGCATTCGCAAAGGCCGGCGGCGCAGATGAAACCGGTGGTGCAGGCTCGGCCGCACGCGCCGCAGCTGGCTGCATCCGTATTGAGATCCTTGCAGCCCGCGGGAGTCTGACAGCAGGTCTGGCCGCCGCTGCAAGCCGCCCCGCTATTGCAGGAGCAAGCCCCGCTCGAGCAGAATTCGCCGTGCGCACAGGTGGTGCCGCCGCACACGCATAAGCCGGCGTTGCAGTTGGGGCTCCCGGTTCCGGTCTTGCAGCCGCCGTTGCTGGCGCCGCCGGGCGTGCATTCACAGAGACTAGATGTGCAGCGGAAGCCGGCGGGACAGACGTTCGAGCAGCTTCCACATTGGGTTGCGGTGCTGGAGGTGTTTGTCTCGCATCCATCGTCGGTGCCGCCGGAAGGCCGCACGCAGTTTCCTGAGCCGAGCGTGCAGCTCGAAGTGCAGAGACTGCCGGAGCACTCTAACGCTGCGACGTTGGTCCCGTTGCAAACGCGCGAGCAACTGCCACAATGTTCCGGGTCCTGGCTGACGGGGTACTCGCAGCCGTCCGCGGCCTGTGCGTTACAGTTGCCCCAGCCGTTGGCGCACGCCTGGACGTCACAAGCGCCGCTGGTGCACTTTGCGGTGGTGGTTTGGGGGAGGATGCAAGCCGTGCAGGAAACCGCCGCGCATCCGGTTAACGGATCGCTAGTCGACACGCACGAAGTCCCGCAGAGCTTTTGCGTTGCGGAGCACCCTCCGCCGAGTCCGCCGCTCCCGGCTCCTCCGCCGCCGAGTCCGCCGCTGCCCGCTCCGCCCATCGGACCGCCATCCGCGCCGCCGAAGCCGGCCCCGCCAGTCAATGCGCCGCCCATTCCCCCGGTCACCGCACCGGTCCCACCGGTTGCAGGGGTTCCACCGGCCGAGGTTCCTCCGTTGGAGTTACCGCCGAAAAACATCAAGTTTCCGCCGACTCCCATACCGCCCGCCGGGCCGGCGTCACCGCCGACGTGGAACTGATCGAAGTCGTGCGTGCACGCGTAGCCCACAGCGACGGTTACCGCTAAAAGGGCGATTTTAGCCCAACGCCGCATGTCAAAACGTCCCGCGCAGTTGGACCGAACGGAAACCGACGCCGAGCTCCGCAGTGCGCTTCGGTTTCGGGGCGGGTGCTTCGCCAGCAGGGGTGCTCAAAACGAATAGTGTCACTCCCGCGCCAACTCCCGCGATGCCGAGCACCAGGCCGATGTTGGCAATGGTTTGAAATTTCTTGCCCTCGTCGATGACCGCTGCGCTGCTCGGAGGGCACTGGCCATTCGGGCAGTTATCTTTCAAATCCTTATATTTCGCGTTGCTCAAGCTGCCGAAAATGGCAAACGCGCCAAAACCGACGACGCCCACACCGCCCGCTACGTACGCAAAGGTGCGGAGCGGTGCGCCGCCGGAGG
>DASXTY010000165.1:0-5801 GCA_036505155.1 Polyangiaceae bacterium
AAAAAAGCTGGGCAGGCTTTAATGCTATTCGGGTCAAAAAGCCAGCGATTTTTCGCCCAGATCGAGTTCAGGGCGGGAGCGCATCGGAGCGGGCCTTGGCCGGGAGTGTGCCAACCATCGGCGTGAGATCCGCGCCCGCCCAGGGAAATGTGCTGGTCGCCGGCCACCACGTCGGTTTGGCTGAGAGGTACAGCGATGCGGGGATGGTCTGGGTCGGAACCATGGGGTTCCAGACCACGCCGGGAGTTACGGTGTCGTAGTTGCCCTGCCACCACAGGGTCTTGTAGGCGACTTCGGCAGTGCCCTGCGGGCCGAAGGCATAGATGGTCGGTGTATTCGAGTTTGCCGAGATGTACGCGCTGCTCCGCACAGCGGTTCCGAGGTCATTCGCCGCTGAGCTGCCGAACACATTGCCGACTGCCGTCATATTGATGTCGCCGACGTCGAGTTGCAGCGCCGCGACGTTTCCGGTCTGTTTGCTGGTGGAGCCGGCCACCGGCGGCGACGCAAACTGGCTCGACGAGTAATTTCTGAAAAAAGTGAGGTAGCCGGCGTTGCCATGGGTTGCGGTTGCTCCCATGTGGGGAGCGTAGTTGCCCTCGACCAGCTCCATGTGGGGGAAGGAGCAATGCTCGTCGATGTTGACTTCTTGCCATTCGGGCGGAGTCGCCCAGGAGTTATCCGCGTAGTTATAACCGACCACATTGCCGCCGCCGGATACGCTGAACAAAATCGGCTTGTTCATGTAGCGGGCGATGTTGTTCTCTATCAAATTGTCGGCCGCTCCGCAGCGGAGTACGATTCCGTAGCAGTCTGCGCCAAAGCCGTAGTTGGCAGAGTGGTGGAAGTTACTGTCGCGCACCACGGAGCGAAAAGCGCCGGTCATGGCGACGTGCATGCCACCGATGGTGCCATCGGTTTGCACGTTTTTCACCCAGCAGTGGGCGGCGTTCGACATGTCGATGCCGCCCGCCATCTGGCCGCTGTACCCGGGATTCGTGCCGCCCTGAAGCAGGAGATTCTCGACTCCGGCCCAGCGCGTCACCGGCAGAGTCACTCTGGCGACTTGCGCCAAATGAGGACTGGCCGCCCTGAATGTCCAATGCAAAGGAGAGCTCAAGGTGAGCGTGCCGCTCGCGATATCCACGGATTTGACCTCGACCCGCTCACTCACGCTTCGCTTGTCGACCCGCTTGAAGTACCGGCAGTCGCCTTCCTGCACGAACGAGTCATCGACCTCATCCAGCAGCGCCAAGTCTCCGGGGGAGAATTGGCCTGCATTCGCGCCGACGCTCACGGTTGCTTGCTCCTTAACGGCGTCCGCCGCGATCGCATATCCGGTGCTGTGGCCGCTCGCGTAACAGACTTGATCTTGCCCCGAGCCGATCGCGATGACCGAGCCGCCGCCGTTTCTCACGATGGTGGTGCCGCCGCGGCTGGCCCCCGCGGAGCCTGCTCCACGCAGCACGACACCTTTGGTCAACTTGAGTGTTGCCGAAATGCTGTAAGTTCCCGGAGCGAGCTGCACCACTTGCCCCTCCGGGCAGGAGTCGATCGCCGCTTGCAAGTTGTCAGCGGGCATGGGCGATTGGCAAACCGTGCTGCGCGTTGGAAGCCCGTCGGGTCCGAGCGGCAGGTGCAACTGGTCGTCGCTCAGGATGCCTGGATTCCAGAGCGTTACCAGGTTCGGATCCATAAGACCGCTCGCACCCCCTTGACCGCTACCGCCTGTCGCACCGCCGCCGATCGAGCCGCCAACGTTTTGCGAGCCACCGGCTTGTGAATTGCCACCCTGATTGGCAACGCCGCCGCGTGCCCCTGCACCAGCGGAGCCGCTGGTTCCGCCATTTGCCGAGTTGGCTCCTGCTCCCGGCCGACTGCTGCAACCCGCAGCCACACCGATCGACAAAATGAGGGCTCTCCAGCAGAATGGCCTACGGCGCCATCGGTCCAATGTACGACTTTGCCGCCACCACGTTGTCATAATACTTCTTGGTTTCTTTGGGATTGCTCCGGGCGTGGAACGACAAATTGAAGCGATCGATCTTTAGCGTGTCGATGTCGCGCAGTCGCAAATTGCCGAAATCCGCGATTTGCTTTCCATCCAGCCAGAGCGTGATGCGGCCGTCGCGCAGTCCCGGGGTGTTGGCCTTGACCATGTATTCGTAGCAGTACCACCGGCCGAGCTCCGGGATCACGTCCGATTGCGGCACGAAATCGGGGCCAAAATCGTAAGGGAGACTGGTGTTCGGCATCACCAGGCCCGTCGGGAAGAAATGGTCGCCGTACACGTCGCGCTGTTCCGGGTGGTAAATGTACACGTTGAGCTGTCCGGGCGCCGCGGTGGTCACGTCACCGCGCCAGTGCTCGTACTCGGTGAGAAACTTGTTGGTGCCGTCTGCCGGGATCCCAGGCGTCGCCATGCTGCCAATGAAGTAGTGTGCTGACATGCCACCGCCGTTGTGACTCGATCCCACGATGTCGTTGTTCAGGTCGAATTTGGAGTACCAGCGCAGGTACATCATATCCAGCTCGGTGGTGAGCACCTTTTGCACGGCGTTGCTAAGCTCCTGGGTGAGCGGAGGCAAGGTAAACTCCAGAGCTTGATTGCCCGCGTACACGTTGGCGCTCTCCGTCGCAATGCGCGTCTGTGCGGCTTGGAAGGTGTTGTCCCAGCGATCCCACAATTTCGATGCATCCGCGTAACTTTCGAAGTCGTCGGCAAAAATGACATCCGCATCGGTGCCGATCCCGATGTCGCCCGGATATTTTTGGGCGATCCCGCCCGCCACGCCGCTAGCGCCTCCGGTCCCGCCGGACGTGCCCCCCGAAGAAGCGCCCCCGGATGAGCTTCCTCCCGCCGAGAGGCTGCCCCCGGAGCTACCGCCGGACGACTGACCGCCGGATGACCGACCGCCGGCTGATTGACCGCCAGCTGACTGACCGCCGCTCGCGGCCTGAGACTCGCCACCGCCGCCACATCCCGTCGATGCCATTGCCGCGATTGCTACCGCCACGCCGATTGAATATCCCTGCATCGTTTTTTCCTTCTGGCCACGATAACACGGCCCTGATTCACTTGTCATTTCGCTCCCGCGCTGCAGAGATGCCCTCACGCGCCACGTCTGCGCTTGTCACGACCGCTCTTTCTTCAGCCGCTGGAGTTCCGCCTCGAGCTCCTGCACGCGCTGCTCGGCGACCTTTGCCCGGCGAGCCTCTTCTTCCGCGCGGCGAGCCTCTTCTTCTACGCGCCGCTGGCTTTCATCCAGCCGGTTCTGGAGATCATCCACCAGAGAGTTGGCGCGAGCCAGCAGCTCGTCGGCCTCCAGCACCAGAGCCGAACCCGCGAAAAAACGAAACCGATCGTCCTCGACCGCCAGCTCCAACCCCAGAACGGATGAAGCCCATCGCCCTTGCTGTGGCACGATGGGCACGTAACTCGAATTGCCGGGTTGGAGCCGCCAACCGTACAAACGCCGGTCCCGGCGATCGAACACGAAATATTCGGGAATTCCCAGGCGCGCGAATCGGATCACGTTCTCTTCGAGATCCTTCTTGCGGCTGCCTTCGTAGGTCACCTCGACCGCCAAATCGATCCCCTTACCCTCGGCGGCCACCACCCAGCGGTCACGCTCGTGCGATTCGACGTCAAGTACCGCGATGAGATCAGGGGCTATGACACGCTCACCAGGATAGTACACGGGCAGTTCGCTTGAGAGGTAAACACGACGTCCAGTGCTCCGGAAGAAAGCATCGAGAGCCCCCAGGGCGCGCTGTTTGGGGAGGCGGTGCGGGTCGCCTTCCGGCGGGGCCAGCTCGAGCTCAGAGGGCAACGCGGCGATGATTCTGCGCCGCTCGGACGGTGGCAGCCGCTCCCACATCTCCATGCTGGGAGCACGAGGATCATTCGGATCGACCTCGTACCGATCGGGCGCGCTCATTGTGCGATGGTAACACTTGGCGCCGAGGGCTGCACGGCGTACGGGTTTGACTCCCGTAAGGGCAGAGTGCACGAGGAGAGACTTGAACTCTCACGGGTTTCCCCGCCGGAACCTAAATCCGGTGCGTCTGCCAATTCCGCCACTCGTGCTGCATGGGCTTATCGGCTGGGCGAGCCAATAGCGCTTGCCCGGCGTTCCCGCAAGCTATTCCGCGCGTCCCTTGGGCGAGTTCCAGCGCGGCTTGATGTGCACTTGGAGGATGTCTCGTAATAGGCCAATCTGGGCGCAGTGATCGAATTTGCCGTTTCCAGAAAATCCACGAGCGTGGAAGTTGCCTTTCGTGTAGCGCTCGATCAGTGAGAGGCGCTCTGGATCTCCGGGGCGGGCGCTGCTCTTGTGCGGGTGGCCGCCCAGGGTGTTGACCACGAAGTGAGCGGTTTCGGTGGTGGAAGCGTAACCCGGTGGAACGATGGCGGAGTGGCTGATGAACATGAATTTCTCGCCGGCGGCGGCGCGTCGAGCGAAATCGAGAAAAGGTTTGAGCTGCTGGGCGTTCGGAACGCCGTTTGCATATCCGCTGTGTAGGCCATCGATGAGAATGACGGAATCCACCACGCGCTGAGCATAAGGTTGAGTCAGTAAGGTTTGGACGGCTCCGTAGCCGGCGCTCCACGCGGAAAGGCCAATATGGCGGGCGTGCGCAGTGGGCCGGCCGGTATTTTTTGCGACCGCCCGCTCGACGCTTTCGACCAGCTGCCGAAATGCTTCCGGCGCTTGAAAGGCTTGTTCGTAAGGACCGGAGCCAATCCCGAGATCGATGCCCACCAAGACGGCACCGTCCATGACCCGCACCCATTCCTTTCGCGCGACTTCGTGACCGTGAAAATGAAACATCACATCGAAGGCGCCGTCTTTGCCAATTCCCCCGCGCTGGGGCGCGAGCATCTGGCCTTTCAGCGGGGATCTATCCCAGTGGGAGTAAATGCCGAAGCCGGGGTCTTTCGTGTTGCAGGGGTTGAAACTCCCGCTTTCCGCTTTGCCGACGCTGGGAAATGTCGTCAGCGACGGGACGCTGAATGCGAGCATCCATGCAAAACGCGCTTTTGGTCCCTTCGCCATTGGCTCAGGGTGCTTTTCGCCTAGGCGAGCGAAACTTTCAACTTTGTCGCAAGGAGAGTCAGATTCCGAGGTTCACTTTAGCCGGGGCGGTCGCGGGCTTCTCAGCCGGCGCTGGACCTGGAGGTAACGCGCCTGTCGGTAACGGGCGGCGACACCGCGGTGCAGAAACAAGCGCAGGAAGATGCACAAACAGAGCTCAATGCGCTAAGCCCCAGGATCCCGAACCTCGTGGTTCAAATCGAGGGCGCGCCGGCGTCGGACCCAGCCATCACCGTGGACGGGGAATCGCTTTCCTCCGCACTCATCGGCGAGCGCCGCCCGGTGAACCCGGGTCGACACACGGTGTTGGGAGTGCTCGGAAGTCAGCGCGTAAAATCCGATGTCGAGGTCGGCGAAGGTCAACAGAAAACCGTGGTGCTAAAGCTTCACGCGGTTGCGGGGAAAGGACCCGCTTCGAACAGCATCGGTAAGCCAACTGCCGGTACGTCCGCGCCCGGAAAGGACGAGCTTACCGCCGAGTCGAACAGGCAAAGCTCTTATCGGACAGCCGGTTTCATTGGAATAGGAGCCGGTGCCGCCGGCGTTGCGGTGGGCGCGGTAGCCGGCGTGCTCGCTATGGGCAAAAAGAGCGACATCGACAAAAACCCGAATTGCGTTGCAAACCAGTGCCTCCCGAGCGAGCGGGACCTGGTGGAGAGTTACAACCGACTGCGCACCATTTCCACCATCGGATTCGTTGCC
>DASXTY010000166.1:0-5883 GCA_036505155.1 Polyangiaceae bacterium
GCCGCGGTATTCGAGCCGGTTCCGCGGACCGGTAACGCGTAGCTCGCCGCTCAGCTCTCCGCTCGCGCGGTGTGCCTGAGGCAAAAACTCGACCAGCGCTTTGCTCAAGTCGGTCTTCCGCAGTCGCACGGACGCGTCCACGGTTTCGCCCGCGCCGAGTCCGGACACAGAACCCTGGGCGTCCAATAACGCCAGTTCCCCGGCTGACGTGCTCAAGCCAAAAACCAAGCCCGGTGCCGCGATGCGACTCGACTTGAGGGTGACGGTCTCCGGGTCCGGCAAAAGCTTCAGCTTGAGACGGCCCCGTTCGAGCGCTAGCTGACTGAGCTTGACGGTCGCGGCGCCGGCCGTCCATTTGTCGAGCGGCAGCTCTTGTATGTCGATCGCTGCGCTGACCCGTCCGGTCACCCCGGAGTCCCCGGTAGCCGTTGGATACAGCTCGGCGGCGGCGGAGAAGTCGAAATTGGCGAGCTCGACTTTGCCGCGCAGCTTCTTTGAGCGCTGCCGGGTGAGCTGCAAATTGTTCAAGTTTACCTGGCCGCCAAAAAGCTCCCCTGTAATGCGATAGGTGCCGAGCACCAGGTCGCGGTCGTACTCCGCGCGATCGAAAGGCGGAGTGATGGCGTTACCGCATCGAGTGGTCCCCGTGGTCACCAGCGGGCGGGATGGGGGCGCAAGCTCGACCACGAAAGCCGAGCCTTTCAAGCTTTGTCGGCCGATTCGCAAAGGGGAAATCTGAACGCTGGCCGTCGAGCTAAGCTCGTCGATGCTTCCCGAGATGTCAAGAACCCCGGTTGCTTGCCCCTGGATGGGGAGCTTTCCGAGGCCCAACGAATCGATCTTGGATAGCGGCACCGCGGTTCCGGCCAAGTGTCCTTCGAGCTTGCCGCCGGTTCTCACGCTCAACGAACCGAGCAGGGTACCTGGACCTTTTCGCAAAGTAATACTGGGCACGTCCAAGTTAAAGCCCAGGTAGCTTGCGCGCCGGTCATACCAATTCAGATGAAATTCCGCGCGCCCGCCGTCGTACGCTTCTTCGAACAGCTCGGCGCGGGCGAGATTCGCCGAGCCGTCCACTGTGAGATTGCCTCCGCCGCAGCGATCTTCCTTTCCACCGAGCGCGTAATGCACGTCGGCCTTGACCGCAGTCCGACCCCGCACCTGGTCGAAGCGCGGATCCTGATCGAAGTGCCATATGGTCAAAAAATCGCGGATGTCCATGGAAGCGCTGTCGACGCTAGCGTCGACCAACACTGAGGCATCGGTATCGAAGTTCAAGCGCCCGCTGCTGACCCGATATTCGGTGCTTCCTTTGGTCGCATGCAGGTCCGAAATGTCCAGTTTTAAGGGTCGGAAGCTCACCTTGGATCGAGTGACATTGCCGAACGAATAGCCGGCAAAGACGAAATCCTCGATGCTCATTTCACCCGTGAGCAGCGGGTCGCCAGACTCTCCCACCATCTCCACATCCAAAGCGGCTTTCCCCGACCACGGAATGTCCACCAGCGGGCTCACATCCCCGAGATCGATGTGCGCACCCTTGGGGACGACCAGTCGCAGTTGGTTTTTGAAACCGATGGAAACCAGGGAAGTATAAACGGCGCTCTTCCCGAAGCTCGCGTGTGTGTCGTAAAACTCGAAAGCGGTGGGGCGCACTCCGATGTGGCCGCGCACGCTGGCAGCTTGGACCCCGATCATGTGCCGGCGCGCGGGATCGCGAAATGAGCGGTCAAATACTTCAAAATCCCGGGTTTCGGCGTTCAGCTTGGCATCGAGCTTGAGCGGGCGAATGGTGCCGTGCGCTTCCGACACCAACACGTCGTGAAAGTCCCATCTTATGACCGTATTTTCGGTGACGCCGAGGTCGCGCATCAGGCCCTCGAATCTCATCCCGCGCCCCACCACTTTCTGCACGCTCAGAGGCACCCCATTCTTCATCGGCTCGATGCGGGCGTTGCTCAGCGCCACGTCGCCGTCCGCAAATACCATCTTGAAGCTCGGGATCCGCACCACGTCCCGCTCGATGTTCAAATCCACGTCCAGGTCTTTGGCCAGCCGATAAAAATCGTACACGATCCCGCCGCCGCGAACTCGACCATGCACTTCGGGAAGCTCATGGCCTTTGTCGTAGTGAAGGTCGCCGGTGAAGCCCGCCCACCCCTGTAACGGCAGCGTCCGCACGAAACGATTGGTGAGCGCGAGCGGAGCGCGAACTACCACATGGCCGTCCACGACCGGCGCGCCGGTGCGCGCGATTCGGAGCCCGGAAAGGCGCACCGCCAGCCGCCAGGGGTCTTCTTCGCGTTCTGCGCGGTCGCAGCCGGGCGCTTTGCCCGGTTTCGGATCCGAGTCCACAACCCCGAGCAGGGACAGCCGGCGGATGAGAACATCGCTTTGCTCCAGCCGCGCGCGCAAATCGAGTCGGCAAATGACGTCATCGTCCTCCGCACTAACGGTGTGCCAGACGGGCCGTCGGACCAGCGTTTTGGCGGATCCGGGATTATCCAGCCAAGGCCGCTCCAGCCAATACGCATCGCGCTGCCGGGTGATTCGAGTTTGCGCGGCGCGGACCGCCAGCTCAAAGGCCCAGTTTCGTTCCGAAAAGACATCGACGTCCATCGGGCCGCCCTGAACCTGGATTCCGTCCCAGTCGAGCGACAGTTCCGCGCCGGTGAGGGCGAGCGATGTGAACGGCGATCGCTTGAGCTCTCGAGAGGGGCCTCGCGTTTCCGGAATGCGATAGCGCACGTTGGCGACTTTGCCCTGGCGCAAGACCAGTCGAGCGCGGGGCCGTTCGAGCTCGATATCCCCAACATCCAGCCGACCGGCAAGTAAAGAAAAAATCCGAGGTGTTACTCGAATGCGCTCTGCGGTAAGCGCTGGACTTCCTCCGTCCGAGGCACCGATGACGACATGCCGAAGCCCGAGCTCCAGGGGCCAAAGGCTCATCTTCACTTCGTAGCGGGCGGTGACTCCGAGTTGCTCGCGCAGCACTCGAGCGGTTTCGGTTGCTGCCCAGCGTTGCACCGGCGCAGAACCCAAAAGGAGTTGTCCGAGAAACGGTGTCGCTCCGACCAAAGCAAACGCCGCGCACAGAATCTCGGCCAGCAGCCGACTCAGATCCAGCCGGCGCGCGGCGTAGGGCAACTCGGAGAAACGGTGCATGGGATTCTCCCCCCAGGCGTTAGACGAAGCCGACCGGTTTTTCGGCCGGTGAGGGCGAGCGGCTAGGAGGCCCGCTATAGAGTATCCTGCCCACTCTGGGCTTGCCCGTTTCTGAAGACGCGGGCAAAAGCCCACAGCCTTTGCGACCCCCGGTGCAGCCAGCCATGCCCCATTCCCCGTTGCTTTCGAGCAATCGCCAGCGAGCGCTGGACGCGCTCGAATATGCCGCGCTGCGCGCTGAAGGTGGTCACCCGGGCTCCCCTTTGGAACCGATTCTGGGCCAGGACTTCGAAGGGCTGGCGGCTGTCGATATTCGTCCGTTCTTGGACCGAGTCTTGATGGGGGATCACCCGGACCAGGGGCTCGACATCTTACTGAAGGCTAGAGTCCTGGATGCGCTGCTCCCGGAAGTGGAAGCCATGGTCGGATTCGGCGATGGCGAGTGGCGCCACAAAGACGTTTGGAAACACACCAAACAAGTGGTTTTGCAGAGTGTTCCAAGGCTGGAAGTGCGCTGGGCGGCGCTCCTGCACGACATTGGAAAAGTCCGCACGCGCACGATTGCACCGGATGGGACCGTTCATTTTCTAGGCCACGCCGAGGTGGGAGCGCGCATGTTCGACTCCCTTGAGCGCCGCCGGCGGCTTTTTGCGCACGAGCAAGCGCTCCAAGCGGAAATTCGTTTTTTGGTCCTTCACCACCTTCGCGCCAGTCAATACGACGATGGCTGGACCGACAGCGCCATCCGCCGGTTCGCACGTGAAATGGGGCCTTATCTCGAGGACCTTTTGTGTCTGTCGCGTGCGGACATCACCACCAAGCGACCGGAGAAGAAGCAGCGCGGCATTTCCATGATCAACGAGCTCGGCAGACGGATCACGCTGCTCGCCGCGGAAGACGCCAAGGTGGTTCCACTCCCCAAAGGAGTCGGCACTGCGCTAATGGAAGCGTTTTCCATTCCTGCTTCGCGGCGTCTCGGAACGCTCAAACGCGCTCTGGAAGAGGCGGTGGAGGCGGGAGAAATCCCGGCGCAGCAGCCGGCCGACTTCTACGTCGACTTCGTAGCGCAAAACCGGCAGCGATTCGGAGTGGACTAGTCGGACGCGAAGCGGCCGGGGGCGAGGCTCGGCGAAGCCGAGGGTGCGCTGCCGCGCCCCCACTCAAGAAGACTAGTGCCGCGATGCGCGGCCGAGCCGCGCGTGCGAAGCACCCATCGTCTCGATGGAATCGCGGCACTAGTCCCTGGACGGTGAAATCTTAGCCAAGTAAGCAATCCCAAGTTCACTGGCAACGCCGGCGAATCGGGGGTCGGCGGTCCAAAGCAAGAAGCGACCCACCTTTGCTGACGCGAGCAGATGGATGTCGATCCAACCAACGCCTCGGCCGTGAAGTTTGTGGTGCCGTACGAACAGGACGACCTCCTCATAAGAAACCAGGCTTGCCTGCTGCAGCTGCTCGTACGCGTCGAGCAACTTGGAGCGGCCGCCGCGGTCGCCCGCGAGGAGCTCTCCGAATACAAAATCGTGCCCAACTACCTCATCGCGTTCTAGAAGGCTGTCGAGCCCCGTCGCGAAAGGCTCTCGATTTGTCAGAAAGCGAATCCACACCGACGTATCGACCAGAACCATCAAGCCGCCCTTCGTCTGCGAGCGGGCTTCTCGCGACGTCTCGGCAGGTCCCGTGCGTGAGGCTCCGTACCCCGAAGGGCCCGCAGCCGTTGGTAGGCGGCATGGCGGACGAGGGCCTCCAGACCCAGCCGAACCGTCTCGGTGTCAGTGGTGGCGCCGCTCGCCTGCCGTGCGTTCGTGAGCAGCTTTTCGTCGATGTGCAGCGTTTTCTTCATACATATCATTCTACCATACTAGTATGGCTGATCAAGTGAAGGCCGATGTTGGGTTGAGCTCATTCTTTAGCTGCTGAGAGCATCAGGCCACGGGGGTTGCATCGATCCGCGATGCCGCCTCTCGCACCGCCTGTGCAATGCGCGTCGTCATTCGGGCTTCAAGGTTACCCGCGACGCCGATGGCTGCGTTGGGATCGGACTCCAGGGCCACCCCCACCGATCGGTCCAGGCTCTTACGACCTTGCGGATACCCGAGCGCCCAGCCGCGTTCCCGCGCGCGATGCAGTTCTTCGAGTAGTGCTTCGACGCCGGCTTCGAATCCGGGCATCGGTCGGCTTCGATAGAGCTCGCGCACTTGTTCTTCGGGTTGGCGCGACAAGATCGCCAAGCCCAGCCCGGAGAGCGTGGCCGGAAAAAGCGCGAGCCTGCCGAGCGCGTCCTCCCATTTCATCCCGGGCTCAGCGTGATAAAGGTAACTCAATTGCTCATTCCACAAAACACCGAGCGCGGTGGTGTGACCGAAGCGATGCAGCGCCTCGAGCTCGCGAGCGGCGCGCTGGAGCAACCGCGAGGCGTGCAGGCACTGCGCAGCCAGAACGTGTATCCCAGGGCCCACGCTGTATTTGCGCGACGGGTCGCGCTGCGCGAGGCCCAAATGCGCCAGCGTTGCCAAAAGGCGATGGGTGCGCGTCCGATCGAGACCCAGCTCGCGGGCTAGCTGTCGCACGCCCACTGGGCTTTCTCGGGTAGCCAGCGCTTGCAGGCACACGAGGCCCTCGATGAGGCTTTGGTTGGGTTGGGCGGGCAGCAACGCGATCTCGCAGCAAATTGTTTAATGTTTTCCAGGGCTTAAGGGACTAAAAAACATTCGGAAC
>DASXTY010000167.1:0-1679 GCA_036505155.1 Polyangiaceae bacterium
GCTCGGCGCACGCGGCGAATTTCTGGGTGACATCGACGGGCGTCTCACGGCCCGCGGTGACAATTCACTTTCGGAGGCAACGTTGACTATCGAGGCGGCGCCTTCAGAGAATCTGATCGTTCGCCTGGACAACCGCGGCGACTTCGCGCTCGGCAATGCGTCACCCTTTTCACGAGGCAGCCGGGAGAAGGCGAAGCAGCAGTTTACGTCGACGCTCGGTGTGGTGGTAACCACCAAGTAAACGAGCGCAGCCGGTTTAACGTGCCGCCAACAACGCGACTGCCGCGGCAATATCCGGATGACGGGGCGCCCTTTTCGCCATGGCGGCAACGTAAGGCCGGGCGCGAACGTCCTTGGCCGCGGCGATAGCGCGCGCAGCCAGAGCTTTGAGCATCAGCGGAGTCTGCTCCACGGGTAGCGGAACGGTGGCAAGCTTCACCTGGGCGACCTTGGGCTGTCCGGAAGCAACCAGCAGGATTGCCGAGAACCACGCAGCACTGGGACCGAGCCTTTCCTTGTGCTGCTCCAGTGCTTCAGCGGCTTTCAAGATCGCCCCCGATTCAACCAAGGCATAAAGGTACTCAATGACCGCCGGAGGCGTTTGGAAACCCGCTTCCACCAAAGCTTGAGATTTTCGAAGCGCTTCCTCCGTCTTTCCACGGTATCTGAGTAGGCGCGCGATGCGAAGCTGGTAGGCAGGACCGTGTGTCTCGGACCATTTCCCCATGAGCTTTTCAGCAAGCTCGAAATTACCGGAGTCCAGGGCTGCATCCGTCGCCACCAGCTCGCCCCATGGAACCACCGGTCGTGCCATCAGTTCGAGCTTGGTCGCGCTAGGAATTACACCGCTCGCGAGCATTTCCGCGCCTGCCGCCAGGCCGGTGTCGTCGAGCGGATTTTCGAGCGGACCCAACATTTCCAATGCGCTCTTGAGACGCCGCAGCTCCAGGCGCTCGTAAGCTGCTGCGGCGCTCACCAGCGCCGCCACAGAGCTGGTGCCGAATTGAATGGAGAGCCTCTCCGCCTCATCGATGCGCCCCCCGAGCAGAGCGGCGCGCAACTGGATGCCGCCCGCGCGCGCGTATCCAGGCGCCAGAAAGCTGGAGCGCCGCGCAGCTTGCGCAGCGAGGGGCTCATCACCGGTGCGAATTGCAAACAAGCCGACCGCCGCCGCCATTTGGGGGGAATCCGCGAGCTCGAGCGCGCGTTCCAGGCTCTGGTGAGCCCTCACTTGGCTGAGGCCCACGGCCTGATGAGCTTCCAATAAATAGGGCACTGCGCGGAGCGGCCGCGGCAACTCGTCCACTTCTCGCACGCTGATCCGGGCGCGTTCCGGAGCATCCTCGGTGTCTTCAGAACCCACTGCCCACAGCAAACCGCGCAGAGCGCGCGCCTCGGCCCGATCGCCGAGCTTTCGAGCAACCGAGTCCACCAGCGGTCGGCTGCGCTCCGAACCCAATTCGAGCACTGCTAGGCGCGCGAGGAGCTGCTCCGCCACCATCAAGTCCGAATCCAGCGCCAGCGCCGCTTGGTAGCGCACAAGGGCACGCAGGTCTCCGGCGCGCTCCAGCGCAAACCCCACCGCAAGCTGGTAATATGGGTCGCTTGCTGCGCGGCGGTCCCATCGGATGAAGGCCTGAAGCGCACCCGCCAGGTCGTTGCTCTCGGCGTATTGAATC
>DASXTY010000168.1:0-2316 GCA_036505155.1 Polyangiaceae bacterium
CCCGAGAGCAGCGCATTACGCGAGCCATTTTTGGCGAGAAGTGCGAAACGGTGGTCGAAGGCGTTGCGCTGGTTACCGTGCTGGCAATTCAGGCGCGCGTGGAAGAGGCGTTGAGCCACAGCAAGCCCGTCGCCTCCGCCGCGGAAGGGCCCGAAAAGCCTGAGAGTCCGGGAGGGACGAAACCTGCTGCCGCTACGGGAACCCAGCGCAGAGAAACCCCTTCGAAGTCACCCCGCACGTCGAGGTCTCCAGTACCGACTTCTCGCAAAGCGGCGGCGATTTCCCTGCACAGCGGGGCGCGCGGCTCGGTTGCCACCGGCATTGGTCCGAGCGCCGCGCTCGGAGCGGGGCTTTTCTTCGGAGCGGAGATCGGAAAAGTCACGGTGCGAGCGGGCTTTGATTGGCGCCAGACCGGTATCCACACAGCGGACGGCTTAAAGTCGCGTTTCCGACTCCTCTCCGGGCGGGGTGATGTCTGTCCCTTCAGGGTCGAATGGGCCCCGAAGCTCACTTTTTTCCCGTGCGCATCGCTTGAGGTCGGATCGCTCCAAGGCGAGGGCTTCAACGATCCACCTCGGGTGGTTAACTCCAAGCGGGGCTCCACGCTCTGGCTAACGCCGGGGGCGGAGCTGGGGATCGCGCTATCGCTGAGCCCGGTGTTTTTTGAGCTACAGGCACAGGGCGGCGTTCCCTTGAATCAACACAGGTTTTTCTACGCCACGGGGTCGGGTACCGCGACCGCGCACCGGGTGCCGTTCTATACCTTGGGCGGAAATATCGGGATTGGGGTACGCTTCTGATCCAATATCCCAATGGCGGGGATGATACGCACGGTGTCGGCCACTACGGCCTCGCTCAGCAGCCCGCAGATGGTTTCGGAAGCCGTCGATCGCGACCAGCGGCTGGCTGCTTTGGTAACCGAGCACTATGCGTCGGTGTGGCGTGTTCTGCGCCGCACCGGACTTTCCGCGGCCGATGCCGAGGATGCAACCCAACGGGTGTTCGTGGTTTTCGCCAAGCGCTTCGATGACGTCCGGCACGGCTGTGAGCGGGCTTTCCTATTCCGAACCGCCCTGCATGTGGGCGCTAAGCACTACCGCGCGCAGCGCCGCCGCCCCGAGACCACGGAAGCGGATTGCGATCAGCACCTGGTGCCGGCGCCCTCGATGGAGGACCTCTTGGACCAACAGCGCGCGCGTGCGCTGCTGGACCGTATTTTGTCCGACCTTCCCGCGGATTTACGGGCAGTGCTGGTCCTGTTCGAGATTGAGGGCCTTACAAAAACCGAAGTGGCCGACGCGCTCGGCATTCCGCCGGGCACGGTTGCCTCCCGACTCCGCCGCGCCCGGGAATTGGTCCTCGTGCACGTCACCCAATACACGCAGCGGCCCGCCGGTGGCTTGGAGATTTTGCCGCTCAAAGGAGCGCAGCCATGAAAAGGAGCCCTCTGATGTCCGAACCCAAGCGCTGGCGCGATGACGGAGCTCCCGAAGCCGTGGCTCGAATGTTCAGCGCCGCCCAAGGTGAAGAGCCGGGGAAAGCTGGGATACAGCGCACCTTGGCTACCCTCGGACTGGGCACTTCGGCCAGCGCCGCTGCGGGCGCTTCGGCTCAGGCTGGTATGGGAGCTACGGCAGCGGCGAAAACAGCGGCCATTTCAGGCACAGGGATATTGATTCAGGGCATCAAATGGGGCTTGGCGGGAACGGCCGCGTTGGCCGCGCTGATCGGTGTAACCCAAGGCGTCCGACGTTTCGACCGGGCAAAGCCCCAGCGTGCCCCAAGCGCGCAGCACCAGGCAGTGGCCAACCCGCCGGCACATGCCGCCCCACCTGCTCAGCGCGCCGAAGCTCCGGCCACCGAAAGCGCCCGAACGGTTAGCCCCGTGGCGGATCCTCCCCTTCTACCTAGCGCGCGCACAAGCATTCCGACATTGGCGCGGTCCACGGTTGAGCGACCCAATGACGTACGCCGTGCGGCGACAATACCGGCAGACGCCATAAGCGCCGAACAACTCGCCGAAGAAACGCGTTTGGTCGACGCGGCCAGGCGCGCGCTAGCCGAGGGGCGCGCCGCTCAGTCGTTGGTGTCGCTGGATGAGCACCAGCGTCGTTTCTCGGAGCGACGTCTCGCGCCTGAGGCCCTTTACATCAGGATGGAAGCGCTGCTTGCGCTCGGACGACTGGCTGAGGCGCAGTCGGTGGCCCAAAAGTTATTGGGTGCATACCCCGACGGCCCCCAGGCGGCCCGGGCCCGGGTAGTGCTCGCGACGCCGCCGCCGACCCCGTGATCCAATCTACGGGGAGCGGGGATGTA